>JAYUCZ010000260.1:0-3010 GCA_043740065.1 Thiobacillaceae bacterium
CGGCACCAGCGTCTCGGGCAGCGCAGTGCCCACCGCAGCAAACAGCGAGCCGGTCACGCCTTCCGAGATACCGAGTTTTTCGCCCAGGTGCTCGAGCGCATTGACGAACACTTCGGCGGCAATGAGGATCAGCACCAGATAACCCAGCATTTCTACAAACAACATAAGCCCACCTACACAATTTTTAGTGAAGGCATTTTATCAGGCTTGCTGCGCGCGTCGCTTGCGGATAAGTTATACGTTTGTGGAGAACTCTGTGCGACTTCCATTGGTGATACTGTTGATATTTATGGCAATGGCAAGCTGCGCCAGGAAGGAAGAGTCTGCTGCCGTAGCTCTGGCGGTATCGGCAAAGGCACCCGCAGACAGTCCAAACCGGTATATGGCTTATGAACACTCCCTGCGTCTGGACACGGAAGAAGATAAGGTCGTCGTGGTATATAAAGCCGCACTTGCGGCCTGTCGAGAGGCGGTCGCCGACCAGTGTGTGACTCTTGAGTCACATCTAAATACTGGACGCGATGTCTCTGCGGAACTCAAATTTCGGGGAAAACCAGGCGGCATACAAAAACTTATTGCGCAGTTAGGTGCCCAAGGCGAAGTCATCAGTCAGACTACGACAGCCGAAGACCTGACGAGTCCCCTAGAAGACTCTGCCAGAAAATTGGCAATGCTAGATGACTACAGATCAAAACTTGAAACGCTACGCGAGCGCGCAAGCGTCGATATCGACGCGCTGATTAAGGTGAACAAAGAGCTCGCCCAAGTCCAAAGCGAAATCGAAGCCATGACCGGTGGACGGGCGCACCTTGTTCAGCGAGTAGAAACTGAGATTCTCAACGTAAATATCACTGCCATTCACCATAGACAGTTCTGGAAGCCGATATCAGCTGCATTGTCGGATTTTGGTTCAAATCTCTCCGAAGGCTTATCGAAAGCAATAACCGGCGTTGCTTTTTTAATTCCGTGGAGTCTTGTGCTCGTTGTCTTCGCATGGGTAGGTCGCAAACTGTGGACGCGCGGCAAACGGACGAAGAATGCATAACAACCTCTTGAAGCCAAACGCCCCTGGCGGCCCGCAGGCTTCGCTCAAAATTAGGCGTTATGCCGACGCTCAAAACGCTAACCGCGTCCTTTGAACCCCTAAGCGAGGGCGATTACCACCCTCACCTCGCCCGCACCTCGGGCCTTGCGGTAGTCCTGTTTGCCAATGCGCATTGCGGGTCTTGCCGTGCGTGGAAGCGTCTGCTGCCACTGGCGCTATCCAACGACACCGCCCATTTTTTTGAAGTAGATGTGGCGCTGGCGACGGGCATGGCCCGCTATTTCGGGATATTTCATTTGCCGACGATTTATCTTTATCGTGACGGGCATTTTCATGCCGAGTTGCAAGCCGAGGCACGGGCGGAGGCGATACAGACTGCGGTGCGTAGCCTGCTCGCCGCGCCCGCGCAGGAGGAGCCATGAACGCAGACGATATCGACGCCGAAGGCTGGCTCAGCTACGCCATCCGTATCGCTTCACCCAACTGCGACGCGCGCCCGCTGGGCGAAGCGATCCAGCTCATCGTCATCCACAATATCTCGCTGCCGCCGGACGTATTCGAAGGCGAGGCTGTGATCGAATTATTTACCAACCGGCTGGACTGGGATGCCCATCCTTATTACCGGGAGATACGGGGCATGCAGGTTTCGTCGCATTTCTTTATCCGGCGCGATGGTCGGCTGATCCAGTTTGTACCCTGCGGACTGCGCGCCTGGCATGCGGGAGTTTCCGCTTGGCGTGACCGTGAACGCTGTAATGATTTTTCGATTGGGATCGAGCTGGAAGGCAGCGATGAACTGCCTTTTAGCGAGGCCCAATATGCCACGCTGGGGCCGCTTCTCGCCACCCTTAAACGCACTTATCCGATTGAAGCCATCACCGGGCATTCGGACATTGCGCCGGGGCGCAAGACCGATCCGGGGCCGCACTTTGACTGGGAGCGCGTGCGGGCCTTATAAATAGTGGCATGGGACTGCCAAGCAAAATCTTTCCCGCGCCGAACGCTTGTAAAATAAGGTTTTCATTGGTGGTTTTGTATGCGTCTAGGGTCTCCGCTCACGCCGTCGGCTACACGTGTCATGCTGCTCGGTGCAGGTGAGCTTGGTAAGGAAGTCATCCTCGCATTGCAACGCCTGGGCGTTGAAGTCATCGCGGTGGATCGTTATCCGAATGCGCCCGGCCATCAAGTCGCACACCGCGCCCATGTCATGGATATGAGCGATGCGGCAGCCTTGCGCGCGCTGGTAGAGCAGGAAAAACCGCACTTGATCGTGCCGGAAATCGAAGCGATCGCTACCGAAGCCCTGCTCGCCATCGAAGCCGCTGGCCTCGCCGAGGTGATTCCGACCGCGCGCGCCGCCCATCTCACCATGAACCGCGAAGGCATTCGCCGCCTGGCGGCGGAAACGCTGGCCTTGCCGACCTCGCCTTATGTCTTTGCCGACAGCCTGGATGCGCTGGTCGCCGCCGCACATCAAACCGGATTTCCCTGCATCGTCAAGCCCGTGATGTCATCCTCGGGTAAAGGCCAAACGCGGGTAGACCACGCCGAGCAGCTGGCGGCAGCCTGGGACTACGCCGCTAGTGGGGGCCGCATCGACAAAGGCCGCGTGATCGTCGAAGGCCTGATCGATTTCGATTACGAAATCACGCTGCTGACGGTGCGCGCAATCGGCGCATCGGCCACGGATGCACCGGCCATTTTTGACGGTGCAAGGCTACCGGTAGAAACTTTTTTCTGCGCGCCTATTGGGCATGTGCAAGTGCAGGGCGATTACGTCGAATCCTGGCAGCCGCAAGCCATGAGCCCCGTTGCTTTAGTGCGCGCGCATGACATAGCCAAACGCGTCACCGACAATCTCGGCGGCCGCGGTCTGTTCGGCGTGGAGTTATTTGTACGTGGCGACGCGGTCTGGTTTTCCGAGGTCAGCCCGCGCCCGCACGACACCGGCATGGTGACGATGTG
>JAYUCZ010000261.1:0-3009 GCA_043740065.1 Thiobacillaceae bacterium
CCCGCAAGGGGTACGCCGGTGGGTGCCCCGCCGCTGCGCGGCGACCCTTCCGCAGCCCACTTCGCACACACTTGATCGAACACCTCGCGCCGCAATTGCGATTCGTTTTCCAAGAGCGGCGCACCCCAGGGCAAACCCGCCTCCAGCGGCGCACGCTTTAACAAATCCAGAAACCAGCCGTGGAAAGTCGTCACTGTTGGCGCAGGTGTCGCTGTTAAAACAAGCTCCAGCAAGCCCCGCGCACGCGGCAACAGCGCGTCGATTTCGTTGTCTGGAATCGCTCGCTCGCGCAAAAATTTGCGCACCTCGTCGTCATCACCCAGCGCCAGCAAGCGCAGCCATTCATGCAGCCGGTCGGTCATCTCCTGCGCCGCCTTGCGCGTAAAGGTGATCGCCAGCAACTCCGACGGCGCAGCGCCAGCCAGCAGCAGCCGGATCATGCGCGACACCAGTAGCCAGGTCTTGCCGCTGCCCGCGCAGGCTTCGACCACCGCTGAATGAGCGGGGGAGAGGGCGATGGCGGTGTTGAGGGGGATGGTCAAGATTCAAGCGTACTGGCGGTGAGACAAAACCCGCCTTCAGGCGGGCACAATCACACGCGGCGTCAGACCCATGCGCTTCACTCGGCGCGCAAACTTCTGGTCGTCAAACGATGCCATGCTGTCGCAGCCACGATAACTCGCGTGATGCAGCGCATCGGCCATATCCAGCCCGGCTTCGCTATGCGCCAGCGCCTGCACCAGCGTATCGCGGTCTTCTACCGTGACATGCGACAAACTCAGCAAATGATGAAAAACCACGGCGACTTCCTGTGCGCTGAAGCCGTAATAACCGCGCATCACCCACTCCAGTTCCAGCGCGACCGTCTTACATACCATCAGTACCTGTCCCGACTCGATCAATCGGCGTGCTGCTTCGTGCTGGCGTGCTGCCTCGGCATCCGCCTCGTCTGCAATGTAATAACGCGCCAGCACATTGGTATCCAACCCGATCATTTTTTGGACGACTGACCGAGCAAAGTCGCGGGGTCGAAATCAGCAGGTACCGCGCGCTTGCGGCTGCGCAACAGGCCAAAGCCGCTGGTGGGCACGTTGGCAGGCGAACTGCGCACGCGCATTTCAATGTGGTCGCCCACCATCTCGAACTCCACCCGGCTGCCTTGCCGAATGCCCAGTTGCTGCCGCACAGCCTTGGGGATAGTGACCTGACCTTTGCTGGTGACGGATGTGGTTTCCATGAATATCCTCCTGTAATACTCGGTAATACTATCACTGGCGACGGCGAAGGTGAATCAAAATTCCACCGCCCCGAATCGCTGGTAAAGCTCGCCCAGATATTTCACCGGAATCCGGAACTGGCTGCGCGGCTTGACGGAGGGCTTGGCCGCACTGGCGTTCATCACCTTTGAGCCGGGATCAAAAATCACATGCCCGACACACAACGCCGTCAGGTAACGCGTGAAATCCGTGCCCTCACCCAATAGCGTCGGGCTGGAATATCGGTAGGCTGGCGCAGCAACTTTTTCGCTTTCGTAAGGCACATACGCTGCCTGCGCGTGCTTCTTGTTCCAGTGAATCAGCAGATCGCCAAACGACCATGCGGCAGCGCAGTGCCCGGCATCGGTCAGCAACTCCAGTGCGCCGCCGACTTCCTCGATCCGCTTTGTCTCTGGATTGAACCCGCGCACGGTCAAGGTCAAACCGGTTTTGGCGTTGCGGGCGTTGTTCATGGCATTTCACATGCAAGTTTTCGTTCGTCTTTGGAGGCTTTGTCCCACCAAGCAAGTGTGCGCCCGAGCTTGTTTGTTTGCCGTTGAAGGCCAAGAGGTGTTAATGATCGGCTCCGATGCGGAATTAGAAACTCAACCGGAAAATCGTTGTGCGGAATTTTTGTTACCAAGTAGCACACACGGTTGACGAAATGCATATTTGGAATAATCCATTGATCCGCACTGTCACCCGAATCGACCACAGTCCAGACGTGATTTTCAGCAAGCCTTAAAACTAGGCTCCGGTCTTCTCCATAAGTTTCAAGCCCATGACCACCCCAGATATTCCAATGCGACTCTGGATGACGGTAAGGGATGAAAAAGTCATAGAAAGCATCTTCGTGCATTGCAAGCGGGAGAGAAGGATATTGCGACTTCATTTCTTGGATGCGCCGCCAACGTAGGTTTCAAGTCTGTGTCGCGCAATAAACTCACCATTGGGTCGAAATCGTTCTGGCATCTCAATCTGGCGACCTTCCAATGGAATAAAAAACGCCTTAACGAAATCTTCATCGCGCCGCTTGATTTCATCGGAAACGATAACTTTCAGTTCGTCAGTTAAGGAAATTAATCCTTTATCAAACGCCTTGTCATGCAACGCTGAGAGGCATAAACCATTACTCGGATTCAGCCGGTTGGCTTTGTCTTTACTCCACGGAACGATATGGCTGGCAATCAGCAGGCGCGAATCGGAAAGTCCCGACATGCAGCATTTGCCGCGATAGCTGGCGAGGACGGCGCGGCGGAAGAAATTTTGTTTGATTCGTTGCTCGGTTAGAACCTGTCGGGTTTCGCCGCTGTAGTCGTTTAGGTCGAAAGATTCGTCGGGTTCTGGCGCACGGACAGGTTCGGTGCGACCTTTGAGTAACTGCTGATTGAGCAGTGCACATTCCACCGCGAGCCGTTCCCAATCAGCATGAAACTCATCCCACACTTCACGATCCAGCGCGGAAGCATTGCCCAACCCTGATCTGCCTGAACTCGTGATGGCCGGGTCAAGGCTGGCAAAGTTAACCAGCTTCATTGCGACAGCGGAAGGCGTGCGGCCAATGAGCGCGGCAAGTTCGATGATTTCAGCATTCCGGCTGTGCAATTTACCGAACGGCAATTGGCAGTACAGGTTGAACGCAAGTTTCAACTGTTCTCTTGTCCAGCGATTTGAACTCATGATGTTTTTCGGTGGCGCGGCAAGTTGAGCCGAAGCCACTGGCTCCACTTTCGTTATTAGCGAAGCCATGAGT
>JAYUCZ010000262.1:0-2993 GCA_043740065.1 Thiobacillaceae bacterium
ACGCGCATCGTAACGCTGCCCGGGTTTAAGCGCGCCGCGCTCCAGCACCTGCCATGCTTCAACCTGTCCCAACATCGCAAGCGCTTCGTTCAGGCTGGCCGCAGTCCGGGTGGTATAGCCGGTTTCTACGACATAGCGCCGCAGCAGCAGATGGTAATAAATCCGCAGCTTGCGCGCCGACTCGGCGGTATTTTCATCAAACCACCAGTTACGGGGACGGGTCACTTCCAGTTCGAGCAGAAAATATAGATTGATGCCCTTGGTCAGCGCGTTTTCAAGCGTGCCATTAAGCGCGATATTGACATCCGCGTTAAGCACATAGCCCTGCTGCGTCATCTGGATGGCGGCCTGTTTGACCGCGCTCCTGTCGGGCGCGGGTGCTGCGCCCACACCTGACAGCCAGAAACCCAGAAACAGTCCTGCCAGCCAACGGCTAGTGTTGCGAACCGTAAATAGCGGAACAAATGAAACAGATGGATTTTTTCGCCAGGCTAGGCGCAGACCCGCAGCCGTATGGGGTATACGGCAAGGGGATGTAACGACGCTTGGCGGGAAAATACGCTGTTTCATGTTCCGTTATTTCCGGTTCGTGACACTAGTTCTGTCATCCAGCCTGTTTTCCGGCGTGGCGCTCTACGCGGCGGAATCCCCTCAAGCACCAACCCCCGCCCCGCAAGCCACGCCTATCTTCAGCGTCCCCGAAGCACCCGCGTTGACTGTGCAAGCCAAACAATTGCTGGACGAAGTCAACCAGCGCCTGACCCACCTCAACACCGCAGAATTGCAGGCGCTACTGAAGGCACAACCCAACACCATCGTCATCGACGTGCGCACACCCGCCGAGCTGGCACTACTGGGCGGCCACATCGACGCACCGCGTTTTTTCAATCTCACACGCGGCTGGCTGGAGTTTCAGATCGAATCCATCGTGCCGGACAAAAACACCCCCATCGTGGTGTATTGCGGCGTTAGCCAGCGCAGCCCGCTGGCGGCAGATACGCTGATAAAACTCGGCTACACCAACGTCAAAAACTATTCCGACGGCTTCTTCAAATGGCGCGCCGCCGGGTTGCCGGTGTTAAGCCTGGATAAAGCCCCCGACTCCTTCCTCTACAGCCTGCCGCAGCAAGTCATCCCCGGCGTGTGGTCGGCCATCGGTGCCACCGCGCCCGGCACCTACGAAAACTCCGGCCACAACAACAACCTGTCCTTCGTCATTACCGACGACGGTGTGCTGGTCGTCAACGCGGGCGACAACTATTTGCTTGCCCAGTCACTGCATGACGAAATCAAAAAGCGCACCAACCAGCCAGTGAAATTCGTGGTGCTGGAAAACAGCCAGGGGCACGCCATGCTCGGCTCTAATTACTGGAAAGAACAAGGTGTAAAAATCATCGCCCAGCGCGACACCGCCGCCTACATGGAGAAAGCCGGCTACGAGTCGCTGGCCATCATGCGTAACCGCGCTCGCGACAAAGCCTACCGCACCAAGTTTGTTATGCCCGACGTGCTCTACGACGACCGGCTCGATCTGAAAATGGGTTCATGGAATTTACAGATACTGCATCTTGGCCCATCGCACAGCCACGGCGACACCATGGTCTGGCTGCCGGAAAAGAAACTCGTCATTGCTGGCGACACCGCCTTCCATGTGCGCATGATGCCGGTGTTTGAAGACACCGACACCGGCAAGTGGGTGGAAACCTGGGACAAGTTCGAAGCGCTGGGTGCCAAGATCGTCATCCCCGGCCACGGTGGCCCCACCGACATGCAAACCGTGCGCAAATGGACGCGGGATTATCTGGTGTATCTGCGCGGCAAAGTTGCCGAGTTAATCAAAAAAGGCGGCACGCTGGACGATGCCTACCAGATCGACCAGTCCGCCTATATGCATCTGCATACCTCGGACGAACTGGCCAAGATCAACGCCGGAAGAATATTCAGGGCGATGGAGTTTGAATAAGCAGGGTGCAATCCCCGCAAGGGGGCTTCCTTTGTACCACCTTGATAAAGGGGGTGGCGCGAAGCGCCTGAGAAACCCAACGTAGAAGTCACCGGAGCTTCGCGGCTTTATCGCGCAGCGTCCGTGTGGGCTGCCGGGTTGGGGCTTGGCCATCAACATATGCGTCGAGAAGTCGGCGAATCATGCGCTGGTACTGAGTGTGATGCTTTGTAGCTTCCGACTTGAAGAACTCGATACTCTTCTTGCTCAGAGCCAGAGTTACTTTCACACCTTCTTCACGAAATGCCAATTCGGCCGGCGAAGGGAGGAAGTCGGCAACTACCTGAACCTTGCCAAGGGGTTCATCGGTGTATTTGATTTTCGCGCTCATAGATCGTCTTTCCTTTGCGCCAATAACCGGCGCCGATGATTCGAATAACCGAAGCGCGGTAAGTGAACCGCACCGTGAGCACACCGCCGTCAACTTCGCCAAAGCAATAGAACCGCTCTTCGGTTTGGCTGTGAGTCTCGTCTTTGGCAATCACGCGCTGCGGGTCTGCAAAGGCGTATTGGGCACGGGAGAAGGAGACGCCGTGCTTCCCCTGATTGTCGGCATCCTTGTCGGGGTCCCAATCAAAGCGAGTTTTTGCCATGGACACAGGGTAGCACTAGCCCATACAAAACGCCATACGGTGATATGGAAAGCCCCAGCGTTTGAATTGACCTGTGCATTGCGGCAGGACGCGCATGGCTCAGAATGAAATGAGGGTCATGCGCGTCCTGCCGCAATGCGTCCGGTTGAACGAATGGCTGGATAAGTAGCACGATGCTACGAATATAGACCCCGTGCTTGCTGCCCAAGGCTTGCTGAAATAACCGTGACCCCATTTTCATTGATGCGTGGATCGACCTTCAGATTGGCATGAGTTCGCTAGGGAAATGTGTTAATGCAAGACCCCATGTTTCTTTAAAACCAGCCATATGGCGTGACACCCTTATAGGAACGCCAAGTGAAGCCGATGATGGCAACAAGCAATAATAAAGTAAGCCA
>JAYUCZ010000263.1:0-2984 GCA_043740065.1 Thiobacillaceae bacterium
AGTGCTGGGATTCAGAACGCCACACGAGGTATTCTTCGGGCTAGAAATGCGCTACACCAATATCCCGTTAACCGTTGCACTTCGAACTTGAATCCGCGACCCGAAAAATGCACCCAGAGTAAACTACGCGCCACAGACCTCATAAGGAACAACATGCCCAAGCCCAATTACCAATTTGAAAAACGCCAGAAAGAACTGGAAAAGAAACGCAAGAAAGCCGAAAAGGCGCTAAAAAAATCCGCAGATACCGAAGCGCCGCCTGAAGAACAGGACGCGCCACCGCCGGTTGTCAGTGAGTGAATGAATGAAGGTAAATCACCCTCACCATTCTCTCTCCCGCCAAAGCTAAGAGAGGCGTGAGGGCGCAATCAATCAGTGTGGGGGTTTGATGGGTTTGGCGGCTTTGGGTGGCGCAAAAGACGATCCGGCAGGAACCACCACATCCTTGGATTTTTTGGGTTTTTTGGTTTCTTTATTGCCGCGTAACTGACCTTTAGCCATGGTTAAACTCCCTCTAAGGGTTACAAAAATTCGAACGGGCTTGCGTAACCAACACAAACCAGACCTGGCTTCATCATATGCCGCCCGGCCAAAATGAGATAGGTTTCTCTACGCCAATTTGCCAACAACCAGGCGCTCAAGTCAACAAAGGATGCATCCACACAAACACCGCTTGGCCTTGTGACTCGGCCAGTTGCGCGAGTTCGGCCAGCGCCAGAACCATGTCCTCGACTTCATCCGCGTCCCACTGCTCCATCTCATAGCATTCGGTTGCGGCCAGTTCACTCGCCACATTTAGTAACGCGTCTTCGTCCAGTTCGGCCAGTTTTTCCACGGCTTCGGTGGCCATGCGCAGCACCAGCGTGCCTTCATAACTGATATAAATCGGCTCGCATTTGTAGAGTGCTTGTTCGTATTCGTCGCCTGTCAACAAACTATGCAACACCGCCATTTTGGCAATGTCGATGCCGCGCCGTTCGATGCCGCTCCAGTCGTCCACCGGATGCTGGGATTCGCCGATGGCTTCATATTCGTCTTCTTCAGCCGCGACGAAATTTGTGAGGATGCCCAATTCAATCTCCTGTTTTAAGCGCGTTATTCTAATTCCTGCATCCGCAATATCCTTGCTGCTTCGGCGGCTTTGGCATCGTCAATCTCGCGCACCACGCTGTCCAGATCGACCGGCGGCAGGGTCTGTTCAAAACGTCCGGTCAAATTTGTATCGGGATGCAGTTCGCCATGTTTATACAAATGCCAGATTTCCTCGGCGTATTGCGTGGTCAGCAATTCTGCTGCGAACTGACCGAAGTAGGTGGACAAATTATTGATGTCACGCGCCAGCATGGCTTTGGCGTGGTTGTTGCCCGCCGCATCCACGGCTTGTGGCAGGTCGATGATGACCGGGCCATTTGCGCCAAGCAGAATGTTGTATTCGGACAGGTCGCCATGAATCACCCCGGCGCACAGCATGCGCACGACTTCCGTCATCAGGCTGCGGTGGCAGGTACGCGCCTCGTCTTCGGTGAACGTTAAATCGTTGAGCCTGGGCGCGGCGTGGCCTTCGGCATCCGTCACCAACTCCATCAACAACACGCCTTCATGAAAATTGTACGGCCTGGGTACGCGCACGCCCGCAGCAGCCAGCCGGTACAGCGCATCGACTTCTGCGCTTTGCCACGCGGCCTCCTGGGACTCGCGACCGAATTTCGTGCCCTTGGCCATTGCTCTGGCCTGCCGGCTGTTTTTGACCTTGCGGTTTTCGGTGTAATCGGTGGCCTGGCGAAAGCTGCGCTCGGTCGCTTCCTTGTAAACCTTGGCGCAGCGGGTTTCATCACCGCAGCGCACCACATAGACCATCGCTTCCTTGCCGCTCATCAGCTGGCGCACCACACTGTCGATCAGCCCCTCTTCAATCAACGACTGCAAACGTTTGGGTGTTTTCATGAGGGCATTTTGCCCTGTGGGGCAAGCGGTTTAACCAGCGATTGCCGCTACGATGAACAGGGCCATGTGCCTGACCCGTCTCAGGCACCGCACAAATACAGAAACTATTTTTTTAATACTTCACACTTCATGACCACCCTTTTTCTCAGACAAAACCAAATGCGCCTGACAGCTCTGGCCGTGCTGGCTTTGATTCAAGGCTGCGGGCAGACTGAGCCGGGCCGTGTTGCCAGCCCGGCTCCGGTCACGAACCAGACGAACACCCCGAACGCCACACACGCCACGAATTCCATGCAAAACCAGCCACAACGCCAGCACGAGCAAACCTGGCGGGTTGTCGTCAAATTCAGCAGCAGCGGCACCGGGCGGGAGTCGCCCTTGCTGGCCGGGCTGACGCGCCAGGCGCAGGCACCCGTCAGCTTTATCGCCAGCGTGGCAGCAGATACGCACGTCTATCGAATCGAGCCCGCTTCAAGCCAGCGGGCCGAGGACGTGTTGGCGCGGCTGCGCGCCATGCCCGGCGTGGTTTTTGTTGAGCTCGACAGCCTGGCGCGGGGTTTGTAGCGCCTTGTCGAGCCTTTCGTCAGCGACTTGCCGCCTTGCAACCGGGCGAACGGGGAAATCGGTAAACGGCGCATAGGCAGGCTGGCTGTCCAGTGAAGTGGCCTGCACAGGCCCACGGCTAAGGTGCATTTGTTCACGTGTGCAGTTCCAGCACGCGTTGATAATCTCCCGCATAAATCCGCCAAAACACGAAAACATACGCCCCATGGATTCACTGTTTTCGCGCCTCCCGCATCGCCTTGGTCGCACCGGCTTTGCGCTGTCGCTGACCACTTTATGTCTTCTGGCTACAGCGCAGCTAGCCGATCCGCTGCAAACCGGCGCGCTCATGCTTGAGAAACCCAGCCGACCAGTGGCCCTTGCTGCCAGCCCTGCCGACCAGCCCAGCCACAACCGGCTGATCATCAAGTTCCGCACGCCCGCGACCACGCTCGCAGGCGTGTTCGATCACCGCGCCGCCGAGGACCGCGTGACTT
>JAYUCZ010000264.1:0-2982 GCA_043740065.1 Thiobacillaceae bacterium
TTGAACACAATTGTAAATATTGCTGAACACGTCGGTGGCAAGGCGGTCGGCTGGTGGACAACCAGCTACGGCATCCTGGCCTTTCTGGCTGACGTGCTGTCCACGGTATTGCGTCCGGCTACCTGGAACCGCGCCACACTCGACACCATCATCAAGCAGATTTATTTCACCGCCGTACAGATTCTGCATATTTACCTGATTTATGTGCTGGCGATTTCCTGGGTCATCATCACCATCACCCTGACCACGGCGCGTAACGTCGGACTTTTCGATGCCGCCACTGAAATGATTATCCGCGTGCTGGTGCTGGAATTGCTGCCATTCATTACCGCACTGCTGATCGCCTTGCGCTCGGGTTCTGCCATCAATACTGAAGTGGCGCTGATGAAAGTGGGCAATGAGCTGGATGCGCTTTCGCATTGCAAAGTTGAGCCCATGCAGTTTGAGTTTTTGCCGCGCATTGTGGGCGGCATTGCTTCCGTTCTTGGCTTGACGGTTCTGGGCGGTGTTCTAACATTGGCGCTGGCTTATCTGTCCATTTATGGTTTCAACACACTGGGACTGACAGCCTTTACCACCACGATTGCTTCCGTATTCAGCCTGCCCCTGCTACTTGGTCTGGCGGTCAAGTGCGTGTTCTTTGGCCTGGCTGTTACCGCACTGCCGATTATCGCTGGCCTGGAAACACCGAAGAAAACTTTCATGGTTCCGGTATCTGTCCTGCGTGGCATGATGCGCGTCTTTCTGGCGCTGGTTCTGATCGAGGTGCTGTCATTAGCACTCAAATACATTTAATCGACTTTGCCGATGCCGCCGCACTCGCCCTGGCGGTTCGTGCCTTGAGCGATAACGAGGTAGCGCGGGTATCGCCCGATTTGCCCTTGCGTGCCAACCTGTCGGCACGGGAAAACATTGCGCTCATTCCGCTGTATCAAAAATATTACAACGCTGCCGAATCGTCCCGGCAAGCCCAGTCATTATTGGACAGCCTGGGGTTTTCTGCCCTGGGCGACAAACGCGATCCCGACATGAGCGGGGCTGAACGGTTTGTCGCCAAGCTGGCACGCGCACTCATACTCAACCGCTCGCGCCTGGTAATCGAACAACCCGGTGCCATGCTGTACGATATTCCCTACCCGGCTTTTCTGCGCCTGCTCGCTTCCAGGACAACAGCCAGCCCGCCAGAATGGGAAGTATTTGACTACACTTGGAATCGCCCTTTATATAGTGAACACAGCGACTAACCATGTTCAAGAACCTGCACCTTAAAGTTGGTATTTTCATTATCAGCGTCCTTGCCCTGGCGCTGGGGTTTGCTGTTTATGTCATGCATGCGCGCGGTTTCTTCGAACAGCAGCAGCATCTTCGCCTCGCTGCCAGCAGCGCCGAGGGCGTCTCGCCCGGCATGTCCATTTCTTTCTCCGGTATGCCCATCGGGCAAGTCACTGGCATGGAACTCAGCGAGGCTGGCGGCATCGTAATTCAGGCTGAGATTTCCCAGGATGGCGCAAAATGGGTGCGCACCGATAGCACCTTCACCCTCGACAAGCCCATCGTCGGCGGCGCAAAAATCAAGGTCAACTCACCCAACCTGACTTCGCCAAAACTACCCGACCACGCCACCGTTCTGCTGCTAACCTCTGACCCAACCCAGGAAATCCCGGTGCTGATCGAACGGGTTAAGAATATTCTCGCCAATGTCGAACACATCACCCGCAAAGATGGCGAACTGAGCGGCACCTTATCCAACACCCAGAACATTACCAAACGCATGACCGGCAAATACGGCGTACTGGAAGGCGTGCTGGGCAGCGAGGAAAACGCCCGTCCGCTAATCAACACGCTAAAAAATCTGGAAAGCATGACCGCACGTTTGAACCAAGTATCCGCCAAGGTCGATGCCATGCTGGGCAAGGTTGACCGCTGGCTGTTTGCTGCGGATGGTTTGTCCGAGCAAAGCAGGCAAGGTCTGACACAGCTTCGCGCCATGCTGACCGATGCCCAGGTCAGTCTCAAACGTGTGGATGAATTGCTGAAAAACGCTGTCGATATTTCTGCCAACGTCAAGGACGGCACGCAAGATTTAGTCAAGCTGCGTGCCGACGTGGACGACTCGGTACGCAAGGCCAACGACCTACTAAACGACATCAACCGCATTTGGCCGTTTGGCAAGGACGCGGAGATGAAACTGCCATGAAACACACCGCCCTGTTAATCGCGCTATTACTTTCCGCCTGCGGCGGCAACCCGCCCGCACCAGACTGGAAAAAAGACAGCATCAGCCTGATCGGCAAATACACCAAAGCCGAACTAAAGGGCGAAAACAAACTCGCCGAGCGCTATTTTGAACAGGCGCTGGATGCCGCTGGCAGCGCAGGCAAGCTGGAGGAAACTGCACGCCTGCATCTGATCCGTTGCGCCACCCGCCGGGCCAGCTTGAGCTTTGAGCTTTGCGCTGGTTATGCGGAACTCGCAAAACTTTCCCCCAATGCCTACGACGAGACCTATCACCGCTTCATCACCGGTCAGTGGGAAAAAGTCGATAGCAGCAGACTGCCCGCTCAATACCGCGATTTTTTCTCCAACCAAGATGCAGCCCGGCACGCCGCCCTGGCAAAAATAACCGACCCTTTGTCACGTCTCATTGCCATCTCTGTGGCTACTCAGCACAAGCAGGCCGATGATGCCACGCTGACCCTGGCCGCCGACACGGCTTCGGAGCAGGGCTGGCGCAAGCCCCTGCTGGTTTACCTGAAGCTGCTGGAGAATCGTGCTAGCCTGACAGGCGACAACACTCGGACCCAGGCTTTGCGCACCCGCATCAAGCTGGTTGAGGATTCAGTGCAGTAACGGCTGTGCCTACCCATCACGAATACAAAACCAAAGGAAAACCAAAATGGACACGCTTCTTCACCTGCTGCAATCCCCCTGGCCCTGGTACCTGGCTGGGCCAGTGATTGGGCTGATGGTTCCGCTGATGAT
>JAYUCZ010000265.1:0-2977 GCA_043740065.1 Thiobacillaceae bacterium
GTTTCCATGCAGCGTTCCGCATGTTCCAGATCGAGGCCGAGGAAGGCACGCCGCGCTCGCAGAAAATCATGCGCGCATCGCTGTTGAAGGAAAAAGACAGCACGGATATCGAAATCAGCAAAACCGTCGACATTCTCAACAAGCTCACCAAAGACACCGCCGCCAAGGCCAAAACCGAAGAACGTCGCGCCACCCAGCTCAACTGGATGGTGACCGGGATAGCCACCTTGCTCGGGCTGTTTTTTGCCTGGGGCATCAGCCGCTCGCTGGTGGATTCCGTCAAGCGCTTGCTGGGTGGCACCCAGGCCGTGGAAAAAGGCGATCTGGAAGTGGAAATCCACGTTAAAACCCGCGACGAGATGGCCACGCTGGCGGACTCGTTCAACCACATGGTGGTGGGGCTGCGGGAAAAGGAAACCATCCGCGAAACCTTTGGCAAATATGTGGATCCTCGCGTGGTGCGCGGCTTGCTGGAAAACCGGCTACCTGCCGAAGGCGGGGAAAACCACGTGATGACAGTGTTTTTCTCTGACCTGGAAGGCTTTACCCAGATGAGCGAAGGCCTCACGCCGGACGCTGTGGTGCGTTTCCTCAACCATTATTTTTCGTTCATGGCCGAAGTGATCCGCGAGCGCCAGGGCATTATCGACAAATACATCGGCGATGCCGTGATGGCCTTCTGGGGGCCGCCGTTTACCGACGAGAAAAGCCACGCCACTTTATGCTGCCATGCCGCACTCGACCAGATGGCGCGGCTGGAGGCATTTCGCGCCAATCTGCCCGATATTCTTGGCACACGGCATGGATTGCCCACGGTCAACATCCGCATGGGCATCGCCACGGGCGAAGTCACGGTAGGCAACATCGGCTCGGCAACCGTGCGCGGCTACACGGTGATTGGCGACACGGTCAATCTGGCCTCGCGCCTGGAACAAGCCAACAAGTTCTACGGCACGCGCATTCTGGTCAACGAAGCAAGCTGGCGGCTGGTGAAAGACGAACTGGCCTTGCGCGAAATAGACAGCCTGCGGGTGGCAGGAAAACACGAACCGGTACGGGTATTTGAACTACGGGGACATGTGGCGGAGCAGACCGGGAAACAGCAACAACTGGTGGCCGCATTTGAGCGCGGACTGGCGGCCTACCGCAGGCAGGATTGGAACGCGGCGGAAACGGCCTTCCGCACAGGTCTGGCGCTTGTCCCCGGCGACCCGCCCAGCCAGGTCTTTCTGGAAAGAATCCGCGCCTTCAAACACGCGCCCCCCCTGGCAACCTGGGATGGCGTTTGGATCGCCACCAGCAAATAAGCGGCGGTCGGCTTATCGAAAAATTTATTGAATAAACCCATCTTCTCCATGGCAGGTACAGTTGCTGCTGGCCGTACCGTCACAGCAAACAATCTTGCCGGCCCGGCATCCACATATGCCCTTTTGTACCTTGCAGCATCCGGTTTGAATGGTTTGCGCCAGATTCAACTTTTTATCCAGCGACGGGTTACAAGCCTGTGATGCCTGTGGCTGGATAGTGACCAAGGCTGATATTTCGGGCTTTTGCCCGGCATCCGCCAGTACCGGTGTCGGGATGGCAAAAGGAATAAAGACCAGTAGCGCCAGTAGGGCAATCTTGATGCGGGTGGACATTTCGGTTCTCCTGGTTGAATCAAATTTCACTATATACGATCGTAAGCGTCCAACCGCCCCACCTGTAATTTCCCCTCCAACCCATGCACTCTCGGTATTTTTGAGAGGCACAAAAGATGGCGAAGCGATTGGGAGCGGACTACTGGCAAGGTCACGTTGACGCATGGCGGCGAAGCGGGCTGACGCAGGTTGCGTATTGTGCGCAGCATGGGTTGGAGGTCAACGCCTTTTATCGCTGGCGATATCGTGTACGGGTGCAGGCACCGGTGCACACACAGCCCGCCCCACCTTTGACGCTAATACCAGTCAACCCGATCATCCCGACAACAATCGGCATCCACCTCCACAGCCCCGGCGGCTGGCGAATTGAACTGCCGGTGGGCGGAGCATCGTGGCTGGCCGACCTGTTGCGGCATCTGCCATGATGCCGGCACCGACCCAAGTCTGGCTGGTAGTCGAACCCATCGACATGCGTGCCGGTATCGACGGCCTCTCGCAGCGGATCCAGACCACCCTTGGCCGCAGTCCCTGCGACGGGAGCGGAGTCGTTGGCGCTTTAGCGCCTTACGAATCCGGCCTACCCCTTGCGGGTGCACCGCCTACGCCTTCCGCAACCGACGCCAGAACCGCGTAAAGCTCCTGGTCTGGGACGGCACCGGTGTCTGGCTGTGTCAGCGTCGCCTGCATCGCGGCCACTTTACCTGGCCGACATCGGATGCCAGCACCTGCGTCCTTGGCGCCGCAGAATGGGACTGGCTGACCACCGGAATCGACTGGCAAAGACTCACGGCTACAGCACCATCGAACTGGCAAGTTTGAGCGTATTTTCTGAGCGCATTTTTTACTGATAAAATCAGCCTGAAACCCTTTGTTTTAATGGCTTTTGGCGTGTGTCGATGGTAAAATACAGACATGGATTTAGCCGCTGAACTTGCCCAATTCAAGCCCGAACCCGCCCTGGCGGAATGGCTGGATAAGCTGCTCGAAAAAACCCGCAACGATGCCCTCAAAATTCAGGCGCTGACCTTCGAACTCGCCTACTACAAGCGCATTCGCTTTGCCAATAAGAGTGAACAATTTACCTCCGAACAACGCGAGCTGTTCGAGGAACGCTGGAATGCCGACACCAGCGCGCTGGAAGCCGACGTTGAACAATCGAGTTCAGCGCCCAAGCCAGCTAAACGCGAACGCGCCGGTCGTCAGCCGCTACCCCAACACCTGCCGCGCATCGAGCACCGTCATGAACCGGAATCCTGCACCTGCGGCCAGTGCGGCAAGGAACTGATCAAGATCGGCGAAGATGTCAGCGAACAGCTCGATGTCGAACCGGCGCGCTT
>JAYUCZ010000266.1:0-7048 GCA_043740065.1 Thiobacillaceae bacterium
CGAGGAACAAGAGCGGAGTCGTTGCCGCTTTAGCGGCTTTACGAATCCGGCCTGCCCCTTGCGGGTACGACGCAATGCGCCCGTCAGTGCATCCAAAAACGGGATATTGGTTGTTTCCGCATCCCTTAGCACAGGATGGAATACGTTACAACGCCGAAGCGCGTTGTTTGAACAAGGAAACCAGCTTGGAAAAAGCGCCCTCGGCAACCGAGTCGTGGCCACGTAACACAGCCTGTCCGCAACGCAGTTTGTCAGCCAGGCGCTGCGGGCTGATGGAGAACATGTTCTGGGCATTGGCATCGGCAAACAGGTAGTTACCTTTTATACCGCTGACCAAAACCACATGCACCAGACGCACAGATCCGTCTTCGTATTTCATCTCCACGCGATCACCTTTTTGCAGATCGCTGGCCTGTAGGCTGAACTCATCCTGGATGTCGGGCAAGGGCTGTTCATATCGCGGGTTGTCAATGCCAGCCGCTTCGTTCTGGGCATCCCGCTCTGGCAAATCATCCAGTATCGCTTCCGCCTCTGGCAGTGGCACGCTCAGCGCATTTGCGCGCACTGCGCCGGCATGCAGCGCAACCAGGACGGAGAAAAAATTTTCGGATTCTGTCTCGGTCATGCTGGCTTTACCCGCGCCTTCACGCAAGCGCTTTAGCAAGCCTGGCAGTATCCGCACCAGCATCAGGCGGCTATCCATATCCGGTTTGCTCTGTACGCTCCACAACAACTCGCGCATGGTTTCGATATGCGCGGAAAGACGCGGGGAGTCTTCGCCCTCGTCGATAAATTCTCGTTTGAGCAGCTCCGCCCAGCGATCCCGCAAAAACAGTGCAACAGACTCTGGCGCTGGCTGTTCTGCCAGGGCGCGGCGGACATGTTCCAGCATGGTGGAGTCGGCGACTTCTGCACGCTCCTCCTTTAGCAGGGCAGCCACATCGTCAGCCATGCCCTCCTCAAGTTCCTGTTCGCGGTTTGCCTGGAGTTCAGACAAAATATCGGCTGCCTGCGCAAAAACACCGACATCCTGATCGTACTCATTCACGATGGTCTTGATCACGCCTTCGACTTCTGCCAGCAGCGGATCGGCTTCACCTTCCTTGGCATTTGGCTGCACGGCCAGCGAAGCGATCAGCCCCAACACGCGACGGGCGGGATGTTCGCGATTGGTAAAAAAGCTCCGGTCAAGAATCGCCGCCTTCAACACCGGAACCTGCAACTGCGCGATGAGTTGTTTGAGGTGATCGGGAATGACACGGTCTTCAAACAGGTAGTCAAACAGCATGGCCACCGCATCAATCATGACGGTTTCCACCTGGTTGGCCGACAGCATGGCCGGGCTTTGCTGGAGTTCGCGCACCACGTTGGAAAATCCGCCAGCCGACGAACCACGCAGGTCTATCGTCACGCCGGAAGGCAGGCTAAGTGCGCCAATTTGCAACTTGCTTAACGCCTCCAGCATGCTGATGCCCAGCAGCGAAGCGCCGCCTGACCCGGCACCCATGCCACCCATTCCGCTCCTGCCAGGTGGCAGCGCCTGGGCAAGCCGATCAAATAGACCCAACAACTCTGTATCTTCTTGTTTGGATGCCTTGGCATTGACCGGTTTATGAATGGAACCAAGTCCGGCCTTGAAATCCGGCATGACCCCTTTTGAAACCAGCAGCCGGTTGATTTCCTGATACAGGGTCGGCAATTCGGAATACAGGGCCAAGTCAAACTGGTTCAGCAACACCAGTTGCACCTTTTGTTTGCACCCAATAGCCGCCATTCCATCCAGCAACGCTTCACACAAAATTCTGGTGGCCATGGGGTTGGCATCAGCAGGGAGCTTCGGGCGCTCAAGCAGCACGCCCACGCGCGCATCCAGGCCAATCAGTTCTTCGGCACAATTAAAACGCAAGCGCGCACTCGCCTTGTCCAGCGCCAGCGCCACTTCATATTCGTTCTCATCCAGAATGCTGAGATCCGCCTCTGCGGAAGCAACGGGAACGCGTACCCCACCCTCGCACATCACATCAAAACTGCGGATGAATGCCTGCTTGCAGGACTGCATCAATTCCGTGCTTTGCCTTTGCAGCAGACTAAGCGCGATTGAGTAAATCTCGCGCGTTTCGCGTAACGGGGCATTTGTCGCTAAGCCAACCAATCCGCCTTCAATGACACCTAACTGGCCAGTCAGTTCACGCATGACGCTTTCTGCAAAGCGGTCTCTGCATTCATGCAGCAGCTTGACGTAAGCGGCCGGAATAGTACTTCGACGGTTCTTGCTGTAATCGCTCAAATTGACAATGCCACTTTCTGACATGATTTCTCCTGCGTGCCCCGTGTGTAAGACCTGACTGAAATAAAACCAGGGGACTGCGGCGGTCAGAGAGACCGCTGTTTGCATGATTACGGCTGAGCAGACAACTTACTTGAGCACCCGCTGGCAAGCGAGGCTTATTTTCTGGAGCGGGCGAAGGGAGTCGAACCCTCGTCATCAGCTTGGGAAGCTGGGGTAATGCCGTTATACGACGCCCGCGTGGTAAAATTGCGCTCAATTCATGAGCCATTCCGGCTCGCATCTTACTGCAAGTTTCTCCGCATATGGAAACACTTTCCCTCGTCATCAATGGCGCTGCCCGATCATTCCCGGCTTCGTTAACGATCGCTGGCCTGATCGAAGCACTTGATCTTGCTGGCAAGCGTGTCGCCATCGAGCGCAACGGTGAAATCGTGCCGCGCAGCCTGCATGGCGAAACTGCGCTGGCAAACGGCGACCAGCTGGAAATCGTCGTCGCGGTAGGCGGCGGCTGAATCCGTCAGCACCCTTCCCCCTTTACCCTTCCCCCTTCACAGCAAAATGAATCCACTGGTTATCGCAGGCAAAGCCTATTCCTCCCGCTTACTGGTCGGCACCGGCAAGTACCAGGATTTTGACGAGACGCGCCGTGCGGTAGAAGCCAGCGGCGCGGAAATCGTCACCGTCGCCATCCGCCGCACCAACATTGGCCAGGATGCCAGCCAGCCCAGTTTGCTGGATGCGCTGCCGCCCTCGAAATACACCTACCTGCCCAACACCGCAGGTTGCTACACCGCCGACGATGCCATCCGCACCTTGCGCCTGGCGCGTGAGTTACTGGACGGCCACAGCCTGGTCAAACTGGAAGTGCTGGGCGACCCGCAAAGCCTGTATCCGAATGTCGTCGAAACCATCCGCGCCGCCGAAGTGCTGGTCAAGGACGGCTTTCAGGTCATGGTTTATACCAGCGACGATCCCATCATCGCCAAGCAACTCGAAGACATCGGCTGCGTCGCCGTCATGCCGTTAGCTTCGCTGATCGGCTCGGGCATGGGCATCCTCAATCCGTGGAACCTGCAAATCATCATCGACCGCTTGCAAGTGCCGGTGGTGGTGGATGCGGGCGTGGGCACAGCCTCGGATGCCGCCATTGCCATGGAACTGGGTTGCGATGCCGTACTGATGAACACCGCGATTGCCGGTGCGCAAAACCCGGTGCTGATGGCCTCCGCCATGAACAAGGCCGTGCAAGCCGGACGCGAAGCATACCTGGCCGGACGCATGCCAAAGAAAATCTACACCGCCAGCCCCAGCAGCCCGACGACGGGCATGATCGGCTCTTGACCCCCACAACCCCGTCATTGCGAGGCAAAGCCGAAGCAATCCAGTCCCAACAAACAGGCCGCGTAGCGGCTCACAAGCCCGCTGGATTTGTTGTCGCCATGTGACGCAATGACAGCCCGTTTACCCGATTGCCAGCCTTGTCCAAATTGCCCGACCCCACCTCACCCGAACAAAACCAAAAGCACATCCGCAGCTACGTACTGCGCCAGGGCCGCATGTCCGACGCGCAGCACCGCGCCTACGACACCGGGCTTGCGCAATGGGGTATTGCTTACACGCCCGCGCTGCTCGACTTTACCAGCGTGTTCGAACGCAGCGCCCCCACCATTCTGGAAATCGGTTTTGGCATGGGCAGGACTACCGCCGACATCGCCGAAGCCCACCCCCAAAACAACTACCTCGGCGTAGAAGTACACACCCCCGGTGTCGGCAGTTTGCTCAAGGAAATCCAGCTGCGCGGCCTGACCAACATCCGCATCACCCAGCACGATGCCGTTGAAGTGCTGACCCACATGCTTGCCGATGGCTCACTATCCGGCGCACACATCTACTTCCCCGACCCGTGGCCGAAAAAACGCCAGCAAAAACGCCGCTTGATTCAATCGCCGCTGATTGCCCTGCTGGCGCAAAAACTCGCCCCCGGCGGCTACCTGCATTGCGCCACCGACTGGGAAGACTACGCCACACAAATACTGGCCGTGTTGTCGGCAGAACCCACGCTCAAAAACACCGCAGAAGGATTTTCCCCCCGCCCCGAGTGGCGACCCACCACCAAGTTTGAACAGCGCGGCATCAATCTTGGGCATGGGGTGTGGGATGCGTTGTTCAAGAAACCGTAAGGCACAAAAGCTCCGCGCAGTACACCCCATACAAAATCAAGGCATTTTCTTCCCACAAAGAGTCCAGTCGCGAGCGCCATAACCGTAATGACAACGACAACACACGATGCTATAGTGAAGTCCACCGCAGGAGGTTAGAACCATGCCAACACCGAACGCCATGACCGGCAAGCGCGAAACGCTGAATATCCGCATCAAACCCGAGGAGCGTGGCTTGATTGACCGCGCAGCCAGAGCGCGGGGCAAGAACCGCACCGACTTCATTCTGGATGCCGCACGTCTGGCCGCAGAAGAAGCCTTGCTCGACCAGGTGATTGTTTCCGTGGCACCGGAAGTTTATGCCGAGTTTGTTGCCCGGCTGGACATGCCACCCCAAGCCAATGCGCGATTGCGCAAGACCATGCGGACTCCAGCCCCCTGGGAGGATAAAGCGCGGGACAAAAAATGAGCCTTACCGCGCCTGAGCCGCTGGCCGCGCATCACCGCGTTGAAGCGTTCGCGTCAGGCGTAGAAAGCCTGGATATCTGGCTCAAGCGCCGTGCGTTGAAAAACCAGCTTACCGGCGCATCGCGCACCTTTGTGGTTTGCGAAGGCGCACGGGTTGTGGCGTATTACGCGCTGGCCTCAAGCGCGATCACCATCGATGACGCATCTGGCCATTTTAGCCGCAACATGCCAAATCCAATTCCCGTCGTAATACTTGGCAGACTGGCTGTGGATCACGCATTTCAAGGCAAGGGCTTGGGGCGGGCGCTGATAAGAGACGCCGGATTGCGCGTCATGCAGGCCGCCGACACCATCGGCATCCGGGGCATGATTGTTCAAGCCCTTTCGGAAAAAGCCCGTGCATTTTACGAACAGATGGGTTTCGACCCATCGCCGTTAGACCCGATGACGCTGATGATGACACTTGCCGATTTGAGATTAAACCGATGAAAGGAATAAAGGGTAGCGTCTAATGGCATTCGCGAGAAACAGCACAAACTTTCATCCACGATTTTTTTGGCTTGCTTATGCGGGTAGCCAAGAGTTAGAGTTCATTAAAATCAACCAATTGCAGCATGATGGGCTGATGCCCCGGCGATTTAGGCGGCATTGGGTCTGGAATATCCTGCTGTCCAAATTACGTTAGATTTCTGGAGCCCACTCAATGGCAAATCATGACACTAAGAAAGTGATCTCGTTTCTATCTGAGAAATGGGGAAATAGAGATTGTCCAATGTGCGGCAAAGGGCCGTGGGAAGTCCAGGACAAAGCATTCCAGTTAAGTGAGTTTCATCAAGGCAATTTGGTTATTGGCGGTCCGCTCATCCCCGTAATTCCTGTTACATGCACCAACTGCGGAAACACTGTGCTGGTGAACGCCATCATCTCTGGGGCAATTGACCCAGAAGCGAAAGCGCAGGAGGGGAACAAATGAGCAACCTAAAGCTATCTCAAGGCCTTGAGGTGCTTCGACCGAAAGCTGATAAGGCTCTGCCCATACCCTGCAATGAATGGGACGTGCTGAAAGGCAAGATCAACGGCTTAACCACAGAGCCGTGGTTTTTCCATACCGCTGGCTCCACATTGGTTGGCGCGGCTTTGGCGACTCTCATATCTATATGGACTGGTGCTGTGTCCGCCGCGCCAGAGAAGAACACAATCGTCATCGCTTGGGCGGTCACCGCAGTCTGCGCCCTAGTTGGCGGTGTATGCATCTTCTTTGCTCACGCCGAGCGCAAGAGCCACAAGACAAAAGCAAGCGATGTTCTGACACAAATGACACTAATCGAACAGCGGTTTGAACGCGAAGAAATCTAACCCATCAATCCACCGAAGTTTGATAAAGGGGACGCTACCCTTTTATTTGTCCGGCATATCCGGTGCAATGCCCTTCGGTTATTGCACCCTTGTTTGGCGGCAGGTTCAAGCTATCGCCCGATACCGCACTTCCAGAATTTCCAGTTCGCGCTTGCCGGCGGGGGTCATCAAGTTGACCACATCGCCCTCGCGTGCCTTGAACAACGCACGCGCCATCGGCGATACCCAGGAGATGCGGTTTTTGGCGGGGTCGGCTTCGTCGATGCCGACGATGCTGTAAATGCCTTCCACGCCTTGGTCGTCTAACAAAGTAACGGTTGCGCCAAAAAAAACCTGGTCGGTTGCTTCGCGCGTAGCCGGATTGACCACTTCGGCATTGTCCAGGCGTTTGGTGAGGTAGCGGATACGTCGATCAATTTCGCGCAGGCGTTTTTTGCCGTAGATGTAGTCGCCGTTTTCGGAGCGGTCGCCGTTGCTGGCGGCCCAATGGATGGTTTCCACCAGTTTGGGGCGTTCGATTTTCCAGAGTTGGTCGAACTCGGCATTGAGGCTGGCGTAGCCTGCCGGGGTCATGTAGTTTTTAACGTCTACAGGCAAGGCGGACGCGCTTTCGTCTTCGTCGTCGTCCGGCAGCGTGTCGTTTTCTTTGGTAAATGCCTTGCTCATGGTTTATTCCTGTGGCGGATTCAACTTTGAAGTGCAACTTTTGTAAGTGAATTTAAGTGGTGAGCTGCGTTAGCATCCGAGCCACTTAAACGACCAAGTAAAAGGAGCA
>JAYUCZ010000267.1:0-2960 GCA_043740065.1 Thiobacillaceae bacterium
CTGCTGGGCGTAGTGGCGCTGGTGCTGCTGCTGGAAAAACTCAGTCGCGGGCGGGCGCGGTTTTTTGAGACCAGCCACCGCCTGGCGATTTTGCCGCAGCTGTCGCCCGCCCGCACCGTGCTGGTCTGGCTGCTGTGCCTGTTGCCGCTGGCGGGCGGTTTTCTACTGCCCGCAGCGCTGCTGTTGAACATGGCGCTGGCGGATGGTGATGTCCAGTTTGGCGCAAAATATTTGGCGCTGGCGGGGAATAGTTTTACTTTGGCGCTGGTCGCCAGCCTGCTGGCGGCGCTGCTGGCGCTGCTGCTGGCCTACGCGGCGCGGCTGCATCCCGGTCGCTGGATGGATGCCACCAAACGCATTGCCTCGCTTGGTTACGCCGTGCCCGGCACCGTCATCGCCGTGGGTGCGCTAATCCCGCTAACCGCCATGGATCACGCGCTGATTTTATTCATGCGCGAACATTACGGCATGAATCTGGGGCTGGTGCTGACCGGCAGCGCCATCGCGCTGGTGTTCGCTTACCTCGCACGCTTTCTCGCCGTGGCGCTCAACGCCATTGAATCGAGCCTGGCGCGTATCCGCCCCAGCATCGACGATGCCGCCCGCAGCCTCGGTGCCGGACGCAGTGCGCTGCTGGCGCGGGTGCATTTGCCCATGCTGGCCAGCGGCATCCTGTCTGCCGTGCTGCTGGTGTTTGTTGACGTGATGAAAGAACTGCCCGCCACCATCGTACTGCGGCCATTCAATTTTGAGACCCTGGCAACGCAAGTTTATATTTTGGCCGCCGACGAGCGCCTGACCGAAGCCGCCACCCCCTCACTGGCGATTGTCGCGGTCGGGCTGATTCCGGTGATACTGCTGTCGCGGGCGATCCGCAGGCGGTGATAAGCAAGCAAATAGCGCCCACAAAAAACCCCGCTACAGCGGGGTTTTTTGTGGGTGCGCAGAAAAATTACTTCCAGCCAGCCCGATCAATAAAACGTTGCGCCTTGGGGGTGTACTTGGCGAGGATGCTGGCATCCAGGTTGTCGGGCTTGAACTTGCCCATGGCATCCAGTTGCGGGTTGCTGATTTTCACATTCGGCACCACGGGATATTCGTTATTGCCGTTGGCGAAATAAGCCTGGGCTTCGTCGGAGGCCAGATATTCCAGAAACTTGACCGCTGCCGCCTTGTTGGGCGCGTGTTTCAACATGCCGCCGCCGGAGATGTTGATGTGCGTGCCGGTGGTTTTCTGGTCGGGGAAGACGATGCCGACTTTATTCACCACGTCCTGATCTTCCGGCTTGGTTGAAGCCATCAGGCGGGCGTAGTAATAGTTGTTGGTAATAGCGAGGTCGCATTCGCCCGCCGCCACGGCGCGAATCTGGTCGGTGTCGCCGCCCTTGGGATCGCGTGCCAGATTGGCGACGATGCCGCGTGCAAAGTCGTTGGTTTTGTCTTCGCCCAGGTTGTAAATCATGCCGGCCACCAGGGTGCGGTTATACACATGGCCGCCGGAGCGCACGCACAGCTTGCCCTTGAACTTGGGCAGCGCGAGGTCGTTCATGCTCTGGATGTCGGCGGGCTTGATCTTGTCCTTGTTGTAGGCGATGACGCGGGCGCGGTACGAAAAACCGAACCAGTTGTTGTTGGGGTCGCGGAAACTGGACGGCACGCGCGAATTGAGCGCTTTTGAACTGACCGGCGCAAACAGCCCGGCATCTTCGACAATTTGCAGGCGGGCGGCATCTACCGTCAGGAATATGTCAGCCGGGCTGGCCGAGCCTTCGCGGCGGATGCGCTCGAACAGCTCGTCTTCCTTGCCGTCGATGCGGTTGATCTTGATGCCGGTGGCCTTGGTAAAGTTGGTGTAGAGCGCTTCGTCGGTTTGATAATGACGGGCGGAATACAGGTTGAGTACCGGCTCGTTGGCCTGCGCCGCGCTGCCAAGTAGGGATGCGCCTGCGAGCAGGGCGGAAAATAGGATGCGCATGAAAAACTCCTGATGATGGATGGTGACGGGTTAGCGGCAGAAGGCAAAACCTTATGCTCTGTAAGGATTCTAATACAGAATGAGAATAGTTATCAATTACTTTCAAGATAATTGTTTGAGGAAATCATGTCGTCATTTGCATCCGCATCGACAAATCCACCGCCCGCACATGCTTGGTCAGGCTGCCGATGGAAATGCGCTGCACGCCGGTTTCGGCCACCTCGCGGATGTTGTCCAGCGTAATGTTGCCCGAAGCCTCCAGCACCGCACGGCCTGCGGTTAGTTGAACCGCCTCGCGCAGTTGGCTGGTGGTGAAGTTGTCCAGCAACACCAGCGCGGCACCGGCTTCCAGCGCTTCGGCCAGTTCGCCCAGATTTTCTACTTCGATCTGGATGGGTACTCCTGCATTTAGCGCAAAAGCCGCCTGTAATACAGGCCGGATGCCGCCAGCCGCAGAAATATAGGCAGCAATGTGGTTTTCCTTGATGAGAATGCCGTCGTACAGCCCCATGCGCTGGTTGGCACCACCGCCGCAGCGCACCGCATATTTTTGCGCCATGCGCAAGCCGGGTAGCGTCTTGCGCGTATCCATCACCACTGCGCCGGTGTCCTTGATTGCGTTCGCATAGCGCCGCGTGACAGTAGCCGTGGCCGACAGGGTTTGCAAAAAATTCAGCGCCGGACGTTCGGCAGAAAGCAGTGCGCGGGCATTGCCAACAATTTCGCACAACACCTGGTTTGCGGCAATCTGCCGGCCTTCCTGCGCCAGCCAACAAATCTTCACAGCCGGGTCGAGCGCCCTGAAACAAGCCTCGAACCAGGCCGAGCCGCATAACACGGCATCCTCCCGGCTGATGACACGGGCGCTGGCTCGCATATTCGCCGGCAGCAGGCTGGCGGTCAGATCGCCAGCGCCGATGTCTTCTTCCAATGCAGTGGCTACATTGATTCGCACGGCCTCGTGCAGGCGGTGAACTTCTTCGGG
>JAYUCZ010000268.1:0-2948 GCA_043740065.1 Thiobacillaceae bacterium
CTGACCCAGCGCGCGTGACATCACGTTCGCCACGGTGTCGCGGTGATCGGCGATGTTGGGTAGCACCCAAAAATACATCAAGCCGGCCGCGGTCGCAAAACCCAGCGTAGCCAGTGCGGCCAGCACAGCCAGGCCACGCCCTGCGCGACGCAACCCTAAAGAAAATACTGCGGAAACGGTCATAAATCAGGAATCTCGGATGCCTTGATTCTATGCGTTAACACCCACTTTGCGGAGCAAACACGCTGTAAATTCTCATCTTCACGCGTCAGTAAAACGGTGGATTTGTCGACGGTCGCGCTTGGTGGGGCGGCCCTTGATGGCTGCGGCCGGATTAATAGACAACTTGTGCTCATTGGCCTGTTGCTGGCGACGCGCAAAACTATCGGGCGCTTCTGCATACAATTGCTGCGCAACAGGTGCCGGGCCGCGATGCATCGACAACGCGCGCACCGTCAGCGTCCAGACATGATCGCCCAGCTGAATTTCCAGCCGGTCTTGCGGTCGGATTTCACGCGCTGGCTTGACGCGATCGCCATTGAGTTTGACTCGACCCTGCTCGACCGCCTGCGTGGCAAGACTGCGGGTTTTGAAGAACCGGGCGGCCCACAGCCATTTGTCGAGCCGCATTTTTTCGGAGGAGGTTGTTTCTGTGGACATTGATACGCTCCGTGATAACCAACACATGAATCATGTCTGGCAATTGGGGATGCGGGTTAGTGCCAGCAACCCAGATGGGAAAACAACAGCGTTCACGCTTCGATTGCCTGGTGGACTTCGCGTGCAGGCGCTTCCATTCGGCCCAGTCACTGTGTGGCCGGTACAATGGTCGACTTTTTACGAATAGGAAACTCCATGCCCAAGATTCTCGCTTTGTCCGGCAGTATCCGTCGCGACTCCTGGAACCGCAAACTGATCCAGACCGCAGTGGACGCTGCGCAGGCGGCAGGAGGCGATGTCACGCTGATCGATCTGGCCGATTATCCGCTTCCACTTTATAACGGCGACCTCGAAGACAAGGATGGTCTGCCCGATAATGCGCTGCGCCTGAAAGCCCTGTTCAAGGACCATGACGCCCTGCTGATCGCCAGCCCCGAGTACAACAGCTCGATCCCGCCGCTGCTGAAGAACACCATCGATTGGGTATCGCGTGAGTGGCAAGGCGAATCTGGACTGGTGCCTTATCAGAACAAAGTCGCCGCCATCATGGCGGCCTCACCCGGCTCGCTGGGTGGTATGCGGATGTTGCCGCACCTGCGCCAGATCCTGAATGCCCTCGGCGTGCTGGTACTGCCCGGTCAGTTTTCCCTGGTGGATGCCGACTCCGCCTTCGATGCGGAAACCGGTGCGCTGAAATCGCCCGCGCGGATGCACAGCCTGGTGTTGGAGTTGGTTCAAACCCTTGCGCTGCTGAAACAGGCATAAAAAAACGCCGGATAACCGGCGTTTTTTTCAGAACAGCGGCGGTGCTTAAAGTGGCTTGCGGCGACGTGCCAAGCCCAAGCCCACCAACCCCGCGCCCAACAGCAGAATCACGCCGGGTTCGGGGATGCTCAGTGGCGGCGTGCCGCCACCGTTTGACCCAGCGCGCCCATAAAGACTCATGTGCGAGAAACCGGCAATCTGCCCTCCGTTATTGTTCCAGGATATGTGGTAAGTCCCGGAGTCCGAGCCGTCAACCAGCATGCCAGTAAAGAGATAGGCCGCATAATAATCCGATGCTTTCAATGCGAAGACCAGGTCCATATACGTAGGCAAATTCAAACCGCCAGCGGCATCGCTAACCGCCAAGACCCAGTTTCCATCCGGTTTGCTGGTGTCGGATGTCAAAGTAAAACTAAGGCTCTGAAAAACACTTCCTGGCCCGCTGGTATCAGTTTTGTCCAGCAAACTCCAATTACTACCCCAATTCAAGGCATTGATCCGCGCAAGGCTATCGTTTGTATTGACCAGACCGTAGCAATCGGTGGAGTTCGAATTATTAAACTTCAGGTCGGACGTTGCCTGGCTATTATTCGGGCCGTTTGAAGTCGTCGGCGTCGAAGCGCTGCAGTATGTAGGCGCAGCCATGGCTTGCTGGGCACCGAATCCAAGCGTTATCACCACAACCGCAGCAGACAGCTGAAATGACTTGATTTTGATATTTTTTTTCATGATGTTTCCGCAAGTAATAATTTTTTTGAAAACCAATTTGGTTTAGCTAAAGATGAGCACAAACCGCGCCAACTTGTGAGCGCATCTCCGAAACCACATGAAACATATTGAAAAAAATATTTCTCCCCACGCTTAACTCAGGCTGACTTTTTAAACAGTAAAGAATTCCGACAAAAAAAAGCGCCCCGAAGGGCGCCTGGAGCCTGCAGAGGCTTGCTGCTGTAATGCTTATTTGTAAACCGTTACAGTCTTGCTGATGGTGTTGCCGGCCGTATCCCATGCGCGCACCGTGACGCTATGCGAACCCTTGGCCACCTTGCGGGTGTTCCAGCTGTAGCTGATCGAACTGCCGTAGGCGATGGCGACTTCCTTGCCGTCGATCGTCAGGCTGATTTTGGCGACGCTCTGGTTGTCGGTCGCCGACGCCGAGACGGTCTGCCAGGTGGGCGACACGGTCATGCCATTGGTGAGGTTGAAGCTGCTGACGACCGGGGCAATGGTGTCATTGCCGATGGTCACGGCAACGGAAGGCGAGGTACCGACGTTGCCGACCGCGTCATAAGCCTTGGCGGTGAGCGTGTAGGCGCCGTCAGCGTACGCAGCTGTATCCCAGGAAAAAGCGAATGGCGCGATATCGTCTGAAATCACCTTAATGCCATTCACGTAGAGTTCAGCGCGCGTCACCCCAACGTTGTCAGAATAATTAACATCAACCGGAACAATCGCGGTCACTTTCCCACCGGTGGGCGAGGTAATACTGATCACCGGCGATTGGGTGTCGGCTGCCACCACAT
>JAYUCZ010000269.1:0-2925 GCA_043740065.1 Thiobacillaceae bacterium
CTTGCCGTGTCCGGCAACCGATTGTTTGATTTGCAAGGCGGTGTATTCGGCCACCGGCAGTTTGTTATGCACCGCCGCGCAAATCGCCGCGCCGCGTGCCTGACCGAGCAATAAAGTCGATTGTGGATTGACGTTGACGAAAACGATTTCCACCGCGCACAGGGTTGGCTGATGGGTTTCGATGAGTTCGTTCAAGCCTGCAAACAACACGCCCAAGCGCGTAGCCAATTCGCCCTCGCCACTTTTGATGACCCCGCTGGTGACGTAGGACAATTTCTGTCCCGACTTCTCGATCAAGCCGAAGCCGGTTAAACGCAATCCCGGATCAATGCCAAGGATGCGCAAGATGGTCGTTACTCGGGAAGGACTGCATTGGTATAAACATCCTGCACATCGTCCAGCGACTCCAGCGCGTCGAGGATTTTCTGCATTTTTACTGCGTCGTCGCCAACCAGTTCGGTTTCACCTTCCGGCTTCATGGTGATTTCTGCCATGGCAGGTTTGAAACCGGCTTTTTCCAGCGCCAGCTTTACCGCCTCAAACTCTTTGGGGTCAGGCGAAGTAATCACCTCAATCGAGCCATCTTCGCTGGAAACAACATCTTCCGCCCCCGCATCCAGCGCGGCTTCCATTACCGCATCTTCGGAAGCGCCGGGTTCCAGAATAATCTGCCCGCAATGTTTGAACTGGAACGCCACGCAGCCGTCGGTGCCCATGTTGCCGCCGTGTTTGGCAAAGGCGTGGCGCACGTCGGCCACGGTGCGCACCTTGTTGTCGGTCAGGCAATCCACCATCACCGCCACGCCGCCGATACCGTAGCCTTCGTAGCGGGCTTCTTCGTAGCTCACGCCGTCGAGTTGGCCGGTGCCGCGTTTGATGGCGTTTTCGATGTTGTCCTTGGGTAGCGATTCGGCCTTGCCTTTTTCAACCGCCAAACGCAGGCGCGGGTTCATGTTGGGATCGCCGCCGCCCATTTTGGCCGCAACGGTAATTTCCTTGATAAGCTTGGTAAAAATCTTGCCGCGCTTGGCATCCTGACGACCTTTTCGGTGCTGGATATTTGCCCACTTGCTGTGACCTGCCATGATGCTTTTCCTGCAAAAAACGAATGACCAATTTTAACACCCCCACCCTGCGCCCAGACACATTAAGCCTCGGCATAGACCTTGGCGGCAGCAAGATCGAAATCATCGCACTGGACGCGCAGGGCAACGAACGCCTGCGCCGCCGTATCGCCACGCCGCAAAACGATTACCCGGCCACGATTGCTGCTGTAGTCGATTTGGTTCACGCAGCAGAACACGAACTGGGACTGACCGGCACAGTTGGCATCGGCACGCCGGGCGCGTTGTCGCACGCAACTGGCCGGATGAAAAACTGCAACTCCACCTGCCTGAACGGTCGGCCGCTTAAAACCGATCTTGAAGCCGCGTTAAACCGCGAAATCCGTTTAAGCAACGATGCCAACTGCTTCGCCCTGTCCGAAGCCACCGACGGCGCGGCCGCAGGCGCAGAAGTAGTATTCGGCGTGATTCTCGGCACCGGCGTGGGTGGCGGCATTGTCGTGGGCGGTCGGGTTTTGAACGGCGTAAACAGCATCGCGGGCGAATGGGGACATACGCCGCTGCCCTACTTCCAGTTTCGCCACGCGCAAGCAGACCACATTGACACCGGCTCGCACCCCGCCACCGGCGAGTCTATCGTTCACCCTTGGCCGTCCGAACGCGAACACAACGCCCCGCCCTGCTATTGCGGCAAAAAAGGCTGCGTGGAAGCCTGGCTATCCGGCCCGGCGCTGGCCGCCGACCACATCCGCTATGGCGGCGAAGACCTGCCAGCCCACGAAATCATTCAGTTGGCCAACGCGGGCTACGGCCCATGCAGCAAAACCCTGGCGCGTTATGAAGAACGTCTGGCGCGTGCGCTGGCCGGGGTCATCAACCTGCTCGACCCGGACGTGATTGTGCTGGGCGGCGGGCTATCCAATATTCAAAGGCTGTACGAGACCGTGCCCAAGCTGTGGCCGCGCTACGTGTTCTCCGACCGCGTGGACACCCGGCTCGTAGCGCCAAAATTTGGCGATTCCAGCGGCGTGCGCGGGGCAGCGTGGCTGTGGGAGCGACGAGAGCGATGACGCTCAGTGCGCGTGACCCGCATGATCGTCCGCTTTGCCCGGCGTGAAGCGCGCCTGCTGTGGAGCCTGTCCGGCCAGCGTCACCGATACCACGACTTTCATGTCGGGGGCCGCGACAAAAGCGCCGCTGCCTTTCAGCAGGTTGTCGCCTGCGGGGGCGAGCTTGACCACGGTTTTTTTCTTGCCCGTCAACACCGTCGCGCTGCCTTTGCCGCCCTGGGTAGCGTGTTTTTTATCGCCGTGGTCGCTGACATACACCCGCAATTCGCCCGACCCCACCACCAATTCCAGATGATACGGCCCGGCCATTTGCAACTGCCCGCCGTTGGGCGCTTTCATCGCCGCCATCGCTTTGTCGCCGTGGGCGTGCGCGGTCATGCTTGCCAACGCCATAAAGATTCCTGCCAGTAGTGCTTTCATTGCTTGCTCCTTTGAAAAAATCAGGGGATAGGGTTTAGGGGCTAGGGGCTAGGGGAAAACGCGGCGCAGCCGCACCTCCCCTAACCCCTAAATCCTAGCCCCTAATTCCCAACATCAATACACTTCCTTGTCGCCGCTTCCCAACAAGCGCCGCAGTGGTTTCTCGCCCCATAAATAAAACATCACCGGCGTGACCAGGGTGTCGAGCAGGGTCGATGAAATCAGTCCGCCAAAGATTACCACCGCCACCGGGTGCAGGATTTCCTTGCCGGGCGCGTCGGCCGCGAACAGCAGCGGACTCAAGGCAAACGCCGCCACCAGCGCGGTCATCAGCACCGGCGTTAAGCGTTCGAGCGAGCCGCGCACGATCA
>JAYUCZ010000270.1:0-2924 GCA_043740065.1 Thiobacillaceae bacterium
TGGATGCGGCTGGGCTGGTTTGGCGGCATCAAGAGCACCTATCTTTTCTCGGATCAGGACGGCATGAACAGCTTTTCGATTAGCTTGTTACGTCTGGCAGAAAAAATGCGCGCCGGCGAAGCGGTCATTGTCGAACGCAAGTCCATTACCGAATCGGCGTTCAGCAAATTAATGGGTCTGTTCCGCCAGCAACTCGGCTACGCCTGAAATCCTGAATTGATTTAGGCCTGCGCCCCCGTTACGCTACGGGGGTGCAGAACTTTTCCTCCCGCATCATCCGCTGGCAACAGCAACATGGCCGCCACACATTACCGTGGCAAGCCAACCGCGATCCCTATCGTATCTGGCTGTCCGAAATCATGCTGCAACAAACCCAGGTTGCCAGCGTCATCCCGTATTTTCAGCGTTTCATCGAACATTTTCCCAGTCTGCAAAGCCTGGCGACCGCGTCTGAAGACGCCGTACTCGCGCAATGGAGCGGGCTGGGTTATTACAGCCGGGCACGCAATCTGCATCAGGCGGCACAACAAATCAGTGAGAATTTTGCCGGTGAATTTCCGCAAGATCGGGTTGCCTTGCAAACCCTGCCCGGAGTGGGCCGCTCGACAGCGGCCGCCATCGCTGCGCTCGCGTTTGGCCAGACCCACGCCATCCTCGACGGCAATGTAAAACGCGTGCTTGCGCGCCACGCCGGCATCAAAGGCTGGCCGGGCGACAAGATGATCGAAAATAATTTATGGGCGCTGGCCGAGACACGGCTGCCCAAAATAAATATCGAAGCCTATACCCAGGGCATGATGGACATGGGTGCAAGTGTGTGCAGCCGAATCCGCCCGTCGTGCACCACCTGCCCCGTATCGAGCGATTGTGCGGCTCTGCAACAAGGGCTGGTAGCCGAACTGCCCACAGCCAAACCCAAAAAAGCGCTGCCCGAAAAACACATCCAGATGCTGATGTTGCTGGACCGCGATCATATTTTTTTACAACGCCGCCCTTCCAGCGGAATTTGGGGCGGCCTGTGGAGCTTTCCGGAACTTCAATTGCAAGCCGACCCGCTCATCTATTGCCGGACGCAATTTGGTTTTAATGTCAGCGATAGCGCGAGTTTGCCTTTGCTAAAACACAGCTTTACGCATTTCAAACTGCACATTTCGCCAGTCATCTTGCGCATTTCCGCGCGCTCTGCTCTTCCGAAAGAACCGCAGCAACGCTGGCTATCCAAGCACAACGCACTCGATGTGGGTTTGCCGGCGCCGGTTCGAAAACTTCTTTTACAGCTATAGTTAATAGCCATTATTCAACCAGTAAAGGAGCAAGCGTGGACGACTTATTGAAATCTTCTGGCGGCCATATGTTTGATGCAGATGGATTTTTGCTGGCCCCCGAGGGATGGAGCGAAGCGCTGGCCAAACAAATAGCCCATGCGGACGGGATGAGCGCGCTAAGCCAGGTGCAACTCGAGTTGCTGCATACCCTGCGCGATGAATATAAAAAAACCGGATCGGTGACCGCATTGAGCCATATTTGCCATCTCGATGGACAGCAGCCAGATTGCCTGCAGCAATTGTTTCCTTCGCCCAAACAGGCTTGGCGCCTGGCTGGCCTACCCAATCCCGGTGAGGAAGCAAAAGCCTATATGTCCAATAAGTAGCGTTTAGGTAAACCCAAAACTATTAATCCCGTGTCCGAGCGGCACGGACCCACTTGTTGAAAATCCAGTATGGGACAATGCGCCCATGAATGATTTTTTTGACATCCGAAAAGATGACTCGCTGATTCTGGGCGTGCCGCAAGAAGCTATTGTGGGCGCGTTCGGCCTGCCTCCAGACCGGCCTTTCGTCAGCATCAAAGGCGACCCAAGTCTGCGAGAGACGGTCGAGCAACGCCCTCGCCAACATTCCCGTCTGGACAAAATTGCCGGCCAGGTTCTGGGAACCTGCGCCGCGCTGTTGCGCGAAACCGGCGTATACGCGATTTATGTGGGATTCAATAGTTCGGAAGTGCGCACCGAATCGATTTTCAACCCCTTCGCCTACGAAATCCACGATGCCGAAGACCTGGTCAAACCGGGTTATGTACAACGGCATTTTGTGCCGGTGCCTTACGAAGAGAAAATGCGCACCATCGCCTGGGTGCGCACCATGGTGCAGACCGGGCCGCTGCGTAGCTACCTGCCCGCCCACTGGTTAAGCCTGATGGACAACGACCGCGCCCACTGGCAACCGCTGGCGCAGGATCGTATCGATGAAATCGTGCAATGCTTCGACACCCTGCGCAGCATCGATGGCTACTACCTGCGTAACGCCGCCATTTCACTGTCCGAGGGCGTCGTTCGGGCGTCCTATAATTGCGACGGAACGTATATTGTGCGCGCGGATTATTTCGCTGAATTTGTGCGGCTTAATACGCCTTGAGCCTTTTTACGCTATCTCCCGGTACCCAATACTCGTGCCCAAGCAAAAAGTTTTGGGAGTATTGATGGCGAATACTAATGCTTAACGCCAATGGGTATAAGCTTCAGCTCACCAATCAATCTTAAACAAGGAAAAATCATGAGTGGAAGCGTGAGTTCAGTCACAATGGCAATCGCTGGGCTTCTAATCTTGTCATCGCATGGCATGTCTTCCACGGCTTATGCCGAGACCAGCAATAGCCTGGCGAATAACACCAAGCCGCCATTGCAGATTGTCAACCAGACAGGACTTAAAGTAGTTGTCCAGGTCAATTACTCCGACACCGTTCCCAACGGGATCAGTAAGCAAGTGTTGGCAGCAAAAAATCTCTACGATCAATATACCGCCCTTGGCATGAAGCCGGGAAAGGACTATGAAATTGTGATGGTGTTTCGCGGTGACGGCGCCCAGTTTCTATTGACCGACATGGCCTATGATCAAAAAGTAAAGCAGCCGCACCCCAAGGGCAAT
>JAYUCZ010000271.1:0-2916 GCA_043740065.1 Thiobacillaceae bacterium
CGCAGCTTGTTGGTGACTTCTTCCGGCAACTGCTTGGCATCGTGCGGCATGCGCAGAGAAGGGTCGGCTTTGCCGGTGACAAGGCGATATAAGGTGCTGTTAATGGCCTGGCCAGGGATGACAACAGGACCAAATTTGGTGCCACGCATGGTGGCGGTGTAGCTATCCAGCAACAGACCGGATTTCTCGGTGCCTTTAGCGCCAGCCTGATGACATTCAACGCAATGCTGATCGAGAATGGGCTTGATGTCAGCCACATAGGTTAAGGGCTTGGCTTCTTTCTCCCCGCAACCGGTTAGTAAAAGGCTAGCTGTCACGCTGGCAAGCACTAAACCCGATAATTTTTTGTAAATGTTTTTTTGTGCAGACATGGAATCCTCCGATTTTTCTACAAGACAAGAACCGATAATCAATAAGTGGTAGCTAATATATCTAAAAATATAAAGACAGGCAAGTCCTGTTTGCCGGACGACAGCCCCACTCTTATGGGTATATACGATGAAGGGTCATGATGCACAAGTTTATGTGGCTGCACATGGCATAATGCCCGCATTGCCAAGGCAATAAAGCTAAGGCAATAAAAAAGCAGTGCCACTTTTTGAGTGACACTGCCTTTATATTTGGTGCCCAGAAGAGGACTCGAACCTCCACAGTGTTGCCACCGCTAGGACCTGAACCTAGTGCGTCTACCAATTCCGCCATCTGGGCGTGGAAGCGGCGTATTTTAAGGAAAGCATTTAAATTGTCAACGAAGAAATCCGGCCGCGGCCGCGGTAAGGGCTCAGAACTTAACGGGCTGCGTGCCCAAGACCCATATCTGGAGCGGGAAATGGCCAAATATGGTCAACCTCTCCCATCACGCGAATTTATTCAGCAGGTACTCGAAAACGAGGGTAAACCACTCTTGTTTGGCGCACTGGCAGGTCTGCTATGCATCAAGGAAGATGAATTGCTGCTGTTCCAGCGTCGTCTGGGTGCCATGGCGCGGGACGGTCAGTTGATGCAGAACCGGCGCGAAGAATGGTGTTTATCCAGCAAGCTGGACTTGGTGCGCGGCAAGGTTGAAGGCCATGCAGACGGATTTGGCTTTGTGGTGCCGGATGGGGGCGGCGAGGACATGTTCCTGTCGCCCAAGGAAATGCATCAGGTGCTGCACGGCGATAAGGTGCTGGCGCGGGTGTCGGGCGTGGATAGGCGCGGTCGTCCAGAAGGCAAGATTGTCGAGATACTGGAACGCGGCCTGAAAAAAGTGGTGGGGCGCTACTATCAGGAACAGGGCGTGGGATTTTTGGTGGCGGAAAACCGCCGCATCAACCAGGATATTCTGATTTCGCCCGAACATGCCGCGAACGCGTCGCACGGTCAGGTGGTGACGGTTGAAATTATTGGCTGGCCAAGCAAGCACACCGAAGCGGTCGGCAAAGTTGTAGAAGTGCTGGGCGACTTTACCGGCCCCGGTATGGAAATCGAGATTGCGCTGCGCAAGCATGATCTGCCGCATGTATTCCCGCCCGAAGTTGAAGCCCAGGCTAAAAAACTGCCGAAGAAGGTGTTGAAGAAGGATTGGGCTGGACGCGAAGATATTACGCAGTTGCCGCTGGTGACGATCGACGGCGAAACTGCCCGCGATTTTGACGATGCGGTGTATTGCGAAAAGCAGGGGCGTGGCTGGCGGTTGATTGTGGCGATTGCCGATGTGTCGCACTACGTTAAACCCGGCGATGCACTGGATGCCGAAGCCTATGGGCGCGGCACGTCGGTGTATTTTCCGCGCCGGGTGATTCCCATGCTACCGGAAGAGCTTTCCAACGGTCTGTGTTCGCTTAATCCGCAAGTCGAGCGCGTGTGCATGGTGTGCGATGTCAACATCGACGCACAGGGCAATCTCAAGGACTACCGTTTTTATCCTGCGGTGATGTTCTCCCACGCACGCCTGACCTATGAGCAAGTCTGGGGCTGGTTGTCAGGCGAAGATAAGCCCGGCGCGGAACATAAACCCTTATTGCCGCATCTGCAAAATCTGGAAAAACTATTCCGCCTGTTGCTCAAAAACCGTCAGAAGCGCGGTGCGATTGATTTTGAAAGCACCGAAACGCGCATGTTCTTTGACGACACGGGGAAAATCAGCAGCATTCAACCGGTGCAACGCAATGATGCACACAAGCTGATTGAAGAATGCATGTTGGCCGCCAACACCTGCGCGGCAGATTTTCTGATTACGCAAAAAATCCCCGGCCTGTACCGCGTACACGAAGGCCCTACGCCGGAAAAACTGGCCGCACTACGCGGGTTTATGGGTGAGTTTGGCCTGCAACTGGGGGGTGAAGATAAACCTCAGGCCAAGGATTTCGCCGCGCTGCTGGAGAAAATCAAGCCGCGTCCGGATGCGCGCCTGTTGCAAACCGTGATGCTGCGTTCGCTCAAGCAGGCCATGTACAGCCCCGATAATGCTGGCCACTTTGGCCTGGCTTACGATCATTACACGCATTTCACCTCGCCGATCCGCCGCTATCCGGACTTGCTGGTGCATCGCGCCATCAAGGCCGGGGTGAATAAAGAAAAGCCCGCCAAGCAGGCACTGGCCGAAATCGGCATGCACTGTTCTGCCACCGAGCGCCGCGCCGACGAGGCTGGCCGCGATGTGGAAGCCTGGCTCAAGACTTACTACATGCGTGAGCATGTTGGCAATGTTTACCAAGGCACGGTTTCTTCAACGACCAGCTTCGGGATTTTTGTTGCGCTCGATGAGGTGTTTGTTGAAGGCTTGGTACACATTACCGAACTGGGTCAGGACTACTTCCATTACGATCAGTCCAAACACTGGCTGATCGGCGAGCGCACCGGCAAGCGTTTCCGCCTGGGCGACCGCGTCACAGTGAAAGTGGTGCGGGCGGATATTGAAACCAGCAAGATTGA
>JAYUCZ010000272.1:0-6916 GCA_043740065.1 Thiobacillaceae bacterium
CGGACTTATAGGATAAGTCCAGCATGCGCTGCATTTGTAGAGCGCTCATACCCTTCTTGCTGGCGGCCATCAAGTGAAAAGCAAGCATCCACTTGTTAAGCGGAATGTGCGAGCGCTCGAACAATGTGCCAACCGTCACGGTGAAGGTGGACTTGCAGGAATTGCAGTAGTACAAGCCTGGTTTGTGGTTCTTGCTGGCCGTGGGGCTGGTGGCCTTGCATTCGCCACAATGAGGGCAGATACGGCCGTTGGCCCAGCGCAATGCTTCAAGGTGTTCGCGGGCAGCTTGTTCGTCGTTGAAGATAGGATTTAGCAGATCGGCCATGATGTTCTCGCTTTGTTAAGGCCAGTTTATGCCTTCACCTAACTTTAGTCAAGTACATACTTCGCAAAAATTGCCCGTTTACGCAAGCAGGGTGGACGTACTTAGCTACAAAAGTAATAGCAAGTTAAACGTTTTTCAACTCTGCGCCAGCAGCACGACCAGCGCGCCGGCGCCGCCCTCGGCGGGCCGCGCCTGCACGAACGCCAGCACCTCGCGCTTTTGAATCAGCCAGCTTTGCACGCGGCCCTTGAGCACGGGCGCCTTGCCGGGCGAGCCCAGGCCCTTGCCATGCACGACGCGCACGCAGCGCACGCCGGCCTTGCTGGCGTCGCGGATAAAAGCGGCCAGCGCCTCGCGCGCGTCTTCGCGGCGAAAGCCGTGCAGGTCGAGCTGGCGTTGAATGCTCCAGTTGCCCCGGCGCAGCTTGCGGACCACGTCCGGCCCCATGCCGGTACGGCGAAAACTCAGCGTTTCATCGGTGTGCAGCAGGGTTTCCACGTCGAACTCGTCCGACAGCGCTTCCTGCATCACCGCCCGTTCGTCGCGCTGCTGCTGCTCGGCAACCGGCGCCGGCCTGGCACGCTGCATGCTGGCCTTGTGGCCGGGCCGGTGCTGCGGCGCCAGCGGCATCACCTGCCCGATGGCGCGCGAAAACAAGTCCCTTTCGGCCCTGGCAAGGGCGACGGCTGCAATTCGCGCTGTCTCCTGCGCTTGTTCCAGGCGAACGCGCGCCTCGATCTCCCGTTTAACGCGTTTGAGATCCTTCAAGTCACGGATCGACACGGCCTTCGGTTGATTGGAAGAGGGCGAAGGCATGGCAGGCATAAGGTGTGAACAGGCGAAAGCGCAGGCAGACGGCGACTGAAGCGGATGCTAAAGCAGTCCCAGCTCGGCCATCGACACGGCCTGGGTACTCGTCACAACGAAATGGTCGAGCACCCGCACATCGACCAGCGCCAGGGCGGACTTGAGCGTTTGCGTCAGCACCTCGTCGGCGCGTGACGGCCTGGCCGCACCGCTCGGGTGGTTGTGCGCCAGCACCACGCTGGCGGCGTTGAGCGCCAGCGCGCGAATCACCACCTCGCGCGGATAGACACTGGTTTGGCTCAAGGTGCCGCGAAACAGCATTTCGGCCTGGGTCACACGGTTTTGCGCATCAACAAACACCGCCCAGAATTCTTCATGCGGCTTGTCCTTCAACAACAGCCTTAAATAACGGCGCACCGCGTCTGGCGAACCCAGCGCATCGCCGTTGTGCATATCCTCCTTGAGGGCGCGCCGCGCCATTTCCATGACGGCTCTGAGTTGGGCGTATTTAGCTGGCCCCAGACCCGGCGCTGCGCAAATTTGCGCTTGGTTGGCCTGGCATAATCGGGACAAGCCGCCAAAGCGGTCAAGCAATTCACGCGCAAGGTCAACGGCGCTTTTGCCCGTGACACCAGTGCGCAAAAAGATCGCCAGCAATTCGGCATCCGACAGCGCCGCTTCGCCGCGTTCCAGCAGTTTTTCGCGCGGTCTTTCATCCGCAGGCCAGTCCCGAATCGCCATTTGTTTCCCCCTGACTTAGAATGTTGTTTTATTTGGCTATTGTGCGTCATGACAGGTTCGCAAGGCAAAACCATCATTCTGGGCATTACCGGCGGGGTCGCGGCTTACAAGGCTGCGGAACTGGCGCGCCTGTGGGTCAAGGCAGGTTACAGCGTGCAGGTCGTGATGACCGAAGCGGCCACTCACTTTATTGGCGCAGCTACTTTGCAGGCCTTGACGGGCAAACCAGTGCTGACGGATTTGTGGGGCGCAGTCTCCCCACCCCAACCCTCCCCACAAAGTGGGGAGGGGGCAAGCGCTATGCCCAAACCGATTAACGACGGCATGGATCATATCCACGCCAGTCGTCACGCTGATTTGATCGTGATCGCCCCCGCCTCTGCCGACTTTATGGCCAAATTGGCGCAAGGTCGCGCCGACGATTTGCTGTCCACGCTGTGCCTGGCGCGTGCCTGCCCGCTGATGCTGGCCCCGGCGATGAACCACGAAATGTGGGCCAACCCCGCCACCCAGCGCAATCTTGGTCAACTAAATGAAGATGGCGTGCAATTCGTTGGCCCCGATGCGGGCGAACAGGCCTGTGGCGAAACCGGCTTGGGGCGCATGAGTGAACCCCTAGCCATTTTTGCGGCAGTCGAACAGTTTTTTTCACCCAGGCCGCTGGTTGGCAAAACCGTGCTTATCACCGCCGGGGCGACTTTTGAACCCATCGACCCGGTGCGTGGTTTGACCAACTTAAGCTCGGGCAAGATGGGTTATGCATTGGCGACCGCCGCCCGCGAAGCCGGGGCAAACGTGCTGCTGGTGTCCGGCAATACCTGCTTGCCTGCGCCCGCCGGGGTTACGCGCATCAACGTGACCACCGCGCTGGAAATGTTTGATGCCGTGATGGGCGAGGTCGCGAAGGCCGATGTATTTATTTCTGTCGCCGCCGTTGCGGATTACCGGGTTGCCAAAATCAATGTCCAAAAAATCAAGAAAAGCGAGCAATCGCTTACGCTGGAACTAACGCCCAACAAGGATATTCTGGCAACCGTCGCCGCGCTACCGAAAGCGCCTTTCTGTGTCGGCTTTGCCGCCGAAACCGAAAACATGCTGGAATACGCCGAAGCCAAGCGCCAGAAAAAACACCTGCCGATGCTGGTTGCGAACCGCGCCCAGGACACGCTCGGCGCAGACGAAGCCGAGCTGACCATACTGGACAACACCGGCAGCCACCCATTGCCGCGTGCGGGCAAGTTATTGCAAGCCCGGCGCATCATTGCCCATCTTATTCAACTTCTGTAGCGCCACACCACATGAAACTCGAAGTCAAAATCCTCAACGAAAAAATTCGTGCGCAACTCCCGCATTACGCCACGCCAGGTTCTGCCGGTTTAGATCTGCGTGCCTGCATCGACCAGGCCATCATGCTTAATCCCGGCGACACCCAACTCATCCCGACCGGCATGGCGATTCATCTGGGCGATGCTGGCTATGCCGCGCTGATTCTGCCGCGCTCGGGCTTGGGTCACAAGCATGGCATCGTGCTGGGCAATTTAGTCGGTTTAATTGATTCGGATTACCAGGGCGAACTGATGGTGTCGTGCTGGAATCGGGGTCAGACCCCATTTGTGCTGGAGCCAATGGAAAGACTGGCGCAACTCGTCGTCGTGCCAGTCATCCAGGTTGACATGGAAGTCGTGGAAAACTTCGCGCAAAGCCATCGCGGCGAAGGCGGCTTTGGTAGTACCGGCAAGCAATAGAAAATCTAGAACACCTCAAGGCAGTTGCAGGCAACAGCCAATTTTTACCCTTGGCTTTACCAGCCGGAAGGCTCTAGAATTCATTAAGTGGCCGTGACAGAGTGAAGGTTTTTCAATTCCGTATCTGATGCGAATTCGGAATTGGCGAGCCTGCCAGCGTCAATTGCATATCGCTCAATCTGCAGGTGAAAAATTCACGCCCGCTTGACGGATCACACACCTTTCCACAGGCTGCCAAGGATCAATCATGCATCGCACATCGTCAGTTATTTGCAGTTTGATTTTTTGCGTTACTGCCTTAGTTGGCTGCGCCACGCCTGAGCCGCCAAGATGGGCTAGATATGAAGAAGCGGTATCGTCAATTCTGATCTCACAAGACGAGCAAACTCTCGTTGTTGTGACACCAAACTACCATTACATATTTGGCGCCCCGCCAGGAATCGTCAAAACCATAAAATCTTCATTCAAGAAATATGTCAGTGCTCATTTCTCAGATTTCAAAGTGGGCTTGTCAGGATCTATTGAAGGCAAAGTCCACCTTTACGTCGATGGGTTAGCTATTGTTGTCGACGAGGGAATTGACAGTGAAAAGAAAATTGACGAGGCAAAGTCTATCGGCTACCAGGAATTGAGGTCGGAACCATTCCTTGTATATGACAATGACAAGCCATTGAAATGGATGCCGGGTCCACTTCTTGTATATAACATCCCATTGAAGGGGAAACGCCATAAAGCCGAATTGCAGCTACCACAAGAAATGAAGCTCAACAAAACTTATCGCATATCGATAACAGAAGAGCGAACCCAAGAAGCCATAGAGGAGGAACGGAAAAAACTCCAGTCCCCGATAAGGGTAGCCGAGGATGGGCTGGTTACCATCTTATCCATACCCCTTTTTGTCATATTCTCGCTTGGTGGAACCGCCGCGTGTATGGCTGTGCAGCCTGACGGTCAGTGCTATTAACGTGCAGCTTATTGGCTGAGCCACTAAGTTTTACGCAAATCTGCGAAAAAAAAGCAATCCGATGGCTACCAATGCCGTGGCACTAACAAACTAAAGGGGGTCAGCTTCGCATTGTTTTTTCTCACGCTCATTTACCCCATCTTCTTGCGCTACACGCTTTCAATGCGTAGTTAATCGCTACCCACTATTGTTTTGTGCTCCAAGCGCGCCATCGCCCAAACCAGCGCCGTCAACATCAATAAAATCACTGGCCAGTTACCCCAGCGCACATAGGGTGTGGCGCCGGAATAGCCTTGTGCTTGCCCGTGCAAAATTCCCTGGGTGAACTCTGGCAAGGACGAGACGACGCGGCCTTTCTGGTCGATGATGACGGTGACGCCGGTATTGGTGGCGCGCAGCATGAAACGCCCGGTTTCGAGTGCGCGCATTTGCGACATTTGCGCGTGCTGCCAACCAGCCAGAGAGTCGCCAAACCAGGCATCGTTGGTGACGTTGACCAGGAGCGTGGCGTCGGGCAGAGGGCGGATGATTTCTTCGCCGAAGACGTCTTCGTAGCAGATGTTGACGGCGACTTTTTGCCCGGCCACATTCAGCGGCAATTGATCGTGTTCGCCGCGTGCGAAATCTGACAGCGGGACGTGCAAGACCTTGACGATCCAGGCGAATCCGGGCGGCACAAATTCACCAAACGCGACCAGATGCTGCTTGTGATAAAACTGCGTGGGCGAGGTGCCAAGACTCGCCACGCTGTTGTAATAGCGCGCTGGCAAATCTTTGGCCAAATCTCCGGTCGAGTTTCCGGCCAAACTTCCAACCAAACTCCCCGTCGGCACACCAAACAAAATATCCGCGCCTTTGTTTTTCGCCCACGCACCTAGCTGCTGCGTATAAACCGGCGGCAAGTCGTTAAAAAACATCGGGAAGGCGGTCTCCGGCAACACGATTAGCCGTGCGTCCGTTTCGGCGATTTGTTCGGCATATTGGCTCAGGGTATGGGCGGCTTTTTCCGGACGCCATTTCATATCCTGCGCGATATTGCCTTGCACCAGCGCCACGCTGACCGGCGCACCAAGCGGTTGTGTCCAGTCAACGCGCTTGAGGCCTTCGCCTATTCCCAGCACGCCGACCAGCAGCGCAAACGGCATCAGCCATTTTCCCGGCAGCCAGGCATCCTTCAATAACCAGACCAGCGCACCGGCACTGAATGCCGACAACCAGGAAACACCATAGACCCCCAGCAGCGGCGCATAGCCCGCCAGCGAGCCATCCGGCACTTGCGCATAGCCCGCCGACAACCACGGAAAGCCGGTGAACAGCCAGTTTCGCACCCACTCGGTAAGCGTCCAGGCAGCCGGAAAAACCAGCAGCCAACGCGACCAGTTTGACCGGGAAGTTTTCAGCGTCAGCCAGCCCGCCAGCGCGGGAAACAGGCTCAGCAGCAAACAAAACAGAAACGTAGCCAGCGCGCCCAGCCACAACGGCATACCGCCGTACAACGTGAGGCTGACGTAAACCCAGCTCACACCCACGCCGAACAAACCCAAGCCAAACAGCAAGCCCAGATTAAATCCCTGTCGTGGTGTTTTATCTTCCAGCAGTGCCAGCAGCCCCGCCAGCGACAGCAGCATCAGCAAATGCCAACCCACCGGCGCGAAAGCCAGCGCCGCCAGCCCACCCAATGCAATCGCCGCAAATGGCGCGAAACCGCGCCTGCTGGCCAACTTACTTAACCCGGATATTCCATAAATTCGCATGATGATCGCGCAGGATTTTGTTTTGTAGGGGGATTTTTAGAAGGAGCGGCGTAGTGGCTCATACGCCCGACTGAACAAAATTTCCATACGGAACAAAAGACCAGCGAGAACATGCGTCAATTTATGGAACATCCGGGTTAATGATCTCACGCGCTTGCAAATCGGCGTGATAACTACTGCGCACCATGGGGCCGCAAGCGGCTTGCTTGAAACCCATTTCAGCGGCGGCCTGCTCAAACACCAGAAATTGTTCGGGCGTGACATAGCGCAACAAGGGCAAGTGCGCTTGCGAAGGTTGCAGGTATTGGCCGATGGTCAACATATCCACATCGTGCGCACGCAGGTCGCGCATGACATCGAGAATTTCTGCATCGGTTTCGCCCAGGCCAACCATCAAGCCGGACTTGGTAGGAATGCCAGGATGCCGCGCCTTGAAATCCTTGAGCAGTTTCAAAGAATGCGCGTAATCCGCGCCGGGGCGAGCGGCCTTGTACAAGCGCGGCGCGGTTTCCAGATTGTGGTTCATTACGTCCGGTGGGGCGGTAGCCAGTTCTTCTAACGCGACATCGAGACGGCCACG
>JAYUCZ010000273.1:0-6900 GCA_043740065.1 Thiobacillaceae bacterium
GATCTCGGCCATCATCGCGGCCGGTGCAATCCAGTGCACCGACTTGTTCATGCGCATGCCTGGGGGTGTCTGAATGCCGGGTGCTTCGTCGCGGTAGCCTAGCAGCTCCGTCGCCGCCACCACCGCGTCAGCCTCAAAGGCTGTGAGCACGTCGCTGATTTCAAAAGCCAGCAAACCGTCCAGGCTGATGTCGCGCCGCTGGGGATGCAGATCCGGCTGGGCGCCAAATTCCAGCCCATCGGGCGTGTGATCAAACGCAAACACCGGCGTGTCGGCCACCTGCCCACCCATCGGCAGCGAGCCGGTCATGTGCGCCACGGCGCGGTGGGTGGCAGGGGCGGTGGGCCGCGTTCTGAAGTCTGTGACGGTCATGGGGTACGTCCTTTGTTCAGCGCGGGGCCAGGCGGATGGCGCCGTCCAGGCGAATCACCTCGCCATTGAGCATGTCGTTTTCAAAAATGTGTTTCGCCAGCTTGGCGTAGTCTTCGGGCGTGCCGAGCCGGGAAGGGAAGGGCACTGATGCGGCGAGCGAATCCTGCACCTCTTGCGGCATGCCAAACATCATCGGCGTGCCGAAAATGCCTGGCGCGATCGTCATGTTGCGAATGCCGCTGCGCGCCAGATCGCGCGCGATCGGCAAGGTCATGCCGACGATGCCGCCCTTGGACGCCGAATACGCGGCCTGCCCGATCTGCCCGTCGTAGGCCGCGACGCTGGCGGTCGAGATCAGCACCCCGCGCTCGCCGGTCGGCTCGGGGTCGTTGCGGCTCATCGCCGCGGCGGCCAGGCGAATCATGTTGAAGCTGCCGATCAGGTTCACGCTGATGACCTTGGCGAAGAGTGCCAACGCATGCGCGCCGTCCTTGCCTACGGTCTTGGCGGCCGGGCCGATGCCGGCGCAGTTGACCAGCCCGACCAGCTTGCCGAGCCCGACGGCCCGCGCCACCACCGCCTGGCCATCGGCCTCCTGGCTCACGTCGCATTTGACGAATGCGGCCTGCGCATCGCCGCCGAGTTGGGCCGCCAGCGCTTCGCCCTTGTCGGCCTGCAGGTCGGCGATGACGACCTTCGCGCCGTGCGCGGCGAGCATGCGGGCCGTGCCTTCGCCGAGGCCCGAGGCGCCGCCGGTGACGATGAAGACCTTGCCTGCGATGTCCATGGTCCAGCCCAGTTGTGTTGAGGCGAATTCGTCAGGCGAGCGCGGCGAGCGCGCGGGCCGTGATCTCGTCGACGCTGCCGGTGCCGCTGATCATGCGGTAGCGCGGTGCGTCGACATCGCCGCTGGCCGCCCATTTCGAGTAGTACGCAACCAGCGGCCGGGTCTGGTCCTTGTAGACGGCCAGGCGGTTGCGCACCGTCGCTTCTGCGTCGTCGGCCCGCTGGATCAGGTCTTCGCCGGTCACGTCGTCCTTGCCAGCCACTTTGGGCGCGTTGAACACCACATGGTAAGTGCGGCCAGAATTAACATGCACGCGGCGACCCGACATGCGCTTGACGATTTCTGCGTCGGCCACGTCGATTTCCACCACGTAGTCGATCGGTACGCCCGCCGACTTCATGGCTTCGGCTTGAGGGATGGTGCGCGGGAAGCCGTCGAACAAATAACCGTTCTTGCAATCGGCTTCGGTCAGGCGCGCCTTGACCATACCAATGATGATGTCGTCCGACACCAGGCCGCCCGCATCCATAATGGCCTTGGCTTTCATGCCCAGCTCGGTGCCGGCCTTGATCTGCGCACGCAGCATGTCGCCGGTGGAAATTTGCGGAATGCCAAATTTTTCCTTGATGAAGTTGGCTTGCGTACCCTTGCCCGCACCGGGGCCGCCGAGAAGAATCAGACGCATGTTGGTTTCCCTTAAGTTTATTGTCGCTTTAAAAACGTAAGGGTATTGCAAGCGCTGCGCCGGACGAACTCAATTTTTTTTATTTGCGGATAAATCCGGGCTAAGTAAACGCTTTCAATGACTTGCGTCATTGAGCGGCAAAAACCGCCCGCACCCGCGCCAAATCCTCTGGCGTATCCACGCCCGGGCCGGGCGCTGCGGGGGTCACGGCCACAGCAATGCGGTAGCCGTGCCACAGGGCGCGCAGTTGCTCCAGCATTTCAAAACGCTCCAGCGGCGCGGGCGCGAGACCGGTAAAGGTGCGCAAGAATTCGGCGCGGTAGGCGTACAGGCCGATATGCCGCAATGCGCTGAAATTCTCCGGCAGACTTTCGCCCGTCCTAAAGGACTCCGAAAACGCATCGCGTGGCCAGGGAATCGGTGCGCGCGAAAAATACAACGCATAACCCTGTTCGTCCGTCACCACCTTGACCACATTGGGATTAAGAAATTCGCTCAGGTCGTGCAAAGGATGCGCCAGCGTGGCAATCGCCGCCTGCTCGTGTGCCGCCAGGCACAAGGCGCATTCGCGAATCAGCGCGGGCGAAATCAGCGGTTCGTCGCCTTGCACGTTGACCAGAATATCGTCGTCCGCACAGCCGAGAATATCCGCCACTTCGGCCAGCCGGTCGGTGCCCGAAGTATGGTTGATGGATGTCATCACGGCTTTATAACCGGCTTGCTCGACAGCATCCCGCACCCGCACGTCATCCACCGCCACCACCACATCATCCGCGCCCGACGCTGCCGCGCGCTCCGCCACCCGCACCACCATCGGCTTGCCGCCAATGTCGGCCAGCGGCTTGCCGGGCAAGCGCGACGAGGCGTAGCGGGCGGGGATGACGACGCGGAATTTCATCTAATTTTTTCCAACTTCTTCGTCAGCAGGCAGCGCTCGCGCCTCTTCCGGCAGCATCACCGGAATGCCGTCCTTGATGGGATAAGCCAGCCTGCACGGCGAACAGATCAGTTCCTGGGCAGGACGTTCGTAGTGCAAAGGCCCCTTGCAGACCGGGCAGACGAGAATGTCGAGTAATTTGTTGTCCATGTTTATGTCCGTTTTACGTCCGTTCAGGATGGGTATTGGGTGTGGGTAATTTTTGTGTCAGCCAGGCTGGCAGCGCGGCATCCGGCAGCAGTTCCAGGGTTTGCACCCACCAGTTAGCCCCGGCCAGTTTGCGGCATTTTACCGCGTCCTTCTCTGTCATCACCAGCGTGGCCTGCGGGTTTAGCTCTCCCTCGGTGTAGGCGTGATGATCGGGAAAGGCGTGCCGTGATATGTTCATTCCCGCTTGTTCCAGCGCAGTAAAAAACGCCTCTGGCCTGGCAATGCCCGCTACCGCATCGACCTGCTTGCCGAAAAAATAATCCGCTGTCACAACGCGGCCAGGTTCATTTATATGATGAAAAACGCCGGGGCAATGTCGAACATGAAACTGCGGTACGCCAGAAATGTTTGGGGGGTTGCCCACTTCACCGCGCCGACTACCGCGCTGGCTAAAAACCAGTGCATCAGCACGCTGCAACCTGCACAAAGGTTCGCGCAATGGCCCGGCAGGCAGCAGCCAGCCATTGCCAAACAACTCCGCCGCATCGGCCAGCACCAGCTCCAGATCACGTTGTAGCCGGTAATGCTGCAAGCCATCATCGGCAACCAGAATATCGACTTGCGGGTGGGCAGCCAAGAGATTCCGGCATGCCTGTAGTCTGTTGGCGGCAACCGCAACGGGAACATTTGCGCTTCGATAAATCAGCAGGGGCTCGTCGCCCGCGTCAGCAGCCGTGCTTTGCGCATTCAGTACCAGGCCATGGCGCAACTTGCGGCCATAACCCCGGCTCACCACGCCCGGTTGATAACCTTGCGTTTTCAACCATTGCACCAACCAGATCACAAAGGGTGTCTTGCCACTGCCGCCCACCGTCAAATTGCCGACAATAATCACTGGCACACCAGGATGTGCCGAAGCCAGAACACCGTTGTGATAGAGCCAGCGGCGCAGCCACACCAGTGCGCCAAACAACCAGGAAACCGGGAGCAGCAGGCGGTTAACCCATCCCTTGCGAGACCAGAACGACTGCATGGCGTGTGCCTGAATCTTAATTATCCGAACTTTGCGTCGCAAAGGTAATCCGCGACAGCCCCGCTCGTCTGGCGGCTTCCATCGCGTTAACCACGGCCTGGTGCGTAGCCTTGGAATCCGCGCTGATCACCACCACGGTTTCGGCGTTGCCCTTGGCAATGGCGGCCATCGCGCTGCTCAAGGCTTCGGTGGAAGGCTCGATGTTTTTCTCGTTGACCTGATAATGGCCGATGGCATCCACCGACACTTGTATCGTCAGCGGCTTTTGCGGGCTTTGTTCTCCGGCAGCCGTGGGCAGGTTGATTTTCAGTTCCGAATAACGCGCATAGGTGGTGGTGACCATGAGAAAAATCAAAATCACCAACAACACGTCAATCAACGGAATCAGATTGATTTCCGGCGCTTCACGATGGTAGCCGCGCTTGAAATTCAATTGCGCTCTCCGTGCACGATCTCCACCAACTTGATGGCCTGCTGCTCCATTTCCACCGCCAGATTATCGACACGGGTGCGGAAGAAACGGTAAAAAATCATCGCCGGAATCGCCACAATCAAACCAAAAGCCGTGTTGTACAGCGCGATGGAAATGCCGTGCGCCAAAGCTGCCGGATTACCGCCGGTCGGCGTTTGCGAGCCAAAAATCTCGATCATGCCCACCACTGTACCCAGCAGACCTAATAGTGGCGCAACCGTTGCAATCGTGCCCAGCGTAGTCAGGAAGCGTTCCAGATCATGCACCACGACACGCCCAGCCTCCTCAATGGATTCCTTCATCACCTCACGCGTGTTTTTTACGTTTTTCAAACCAGCCGCAAAAACCTGCCCCAACGGCGAGTCAGCCGCCAGTTTGGACAGCATATCCGCCGTCACGCCCTGCCCCTGAAGTTCCTTGACCACACTGCCCAGCAAGGCGGACGGCGCAATCTCGGCTGGCCGCAAGGAATAAAAACGCTCGATAATAATGGCCAGCGTCAGGACGGATGCCAGTAGCAGAGGCCAGATTGGCCAACCGGCCGCTTCAATAATGGCTAACACGCGCAATCTCCAGAGGTGTACGAACAACGCGACTGTATCTTGCGCACTTCGATTCGACAAGTTGGATAATGCAGCCAAGTAATGCACTGCATAATTCGGCCAAGCATAACCGGTTGGTTTCCGGCGCTTTTTTGGTGTTTTATACTTGTCGAAAAGTTCTCCACATTTCCTGTGGATAAAACTGTGCAAAACTGTATTCATACGAGGCTAACTAGCCAGAAGCAAAGCGATTTTTGTTTTTGCCTATTCTGGAAGCATTTGTTTTCTTAATAAAAATCAATATGTTACAAAACAACCCTTAGACAACAATGGATTACGGCGTTTTTAATACAATTGACCGTAATCAGTGGATGAACCCCGCCACAAAGAACAAATATGAATCAAAAAAACCAAAACCCGTCAAGCCATATTTTGAGCGTTACCGCGCTTAACAGCCTGGCACGCACTGCGATAGAAAACGCGTTGCCGCTCATTTGGGTTGGTGGAGAAATTTCCAACCTGACCCGTGCCGCTTCCGGGCATTGGTATTTCAGCCTCAAAGACGAGTGCGCCCAGGTACGCTGCGCGATGTTTCGTGGGCGCAGCCAGTTTGTCGATTTCAACCCCACCAACGGCGACCTGGTGGAAGTGCGTGCCGTGCCCACGCTGTATGAAGCACGCGGCGAATTCCAGTTGCAGGTTGAAGTGATGCGCCGCGCTGGCCTTGGCGCGTTGTTCGAAGCATTTGAAAAACTCAAACAGAAACTGGCTGCCGAAGGTTTGTTTGGCGAAGCACGCAAACGCCGCCTGCCGGTTTTCCCGAAGCAGATCGGCATTGTCACCTCCCTTGATGCTGCCGCCTTGCGCGACGTGCTTACCACCCTGCGCCGCCGTGCGCCCTGGCTTAAAATCGTGCTTTACCCCACCCCGGTGCAAGGCGCGGGGGCCGGTGCAAAAATTGCCGAAGCGCTACGCAGCGCCGCAAAACGCAACGAGTGCGATACGCTAATCGTGTGCCGGGGTGGTGGCAGCATCGAAGACTTATGGGCATTTAACGACGAGGCCGTGGCGCGCGCCATTGCCGCATCGCCCATGCCGGTCATTTCCGGCGTGGGTCACGAAACCGACTTCACCATCGCCGATTTTGTCGCCGATTTACGTGCGCCCACCCCCACCGCCGCCGCAGAACAGATATGCAGCAGCTACATGGAATGGATGCAGCGACTCATCACACAACAGCACCAATTAGCCCGTCCGCTACATCGCCAGCTATCCGCACGCGCCCAGCAAGTGGATATAGCTGCACGCCGACTAGCCCACCCGGCGCTGCGCCTGCAAGCCCAGACAGAAAAACTGCACCTGCTGGCTCGCCGGTTAAACCAGTCACAAACCCAAACACTACAACGCACACAATGGCGGTTTGGCACTGCCAGCAAAGATTTTTTTGCCACACGACCAAACACCACCGAGCGTTATGCAAAGACCCATCACCTGCAACAGCAACTAACCCGGACTTTGCACCGCCAACTTGAACAGCGCCACACCGCGCTGGACAACATGACTTCGTATCTTGCCCACCTCAATCCCGAAGCGGTATTGGCACGCGGCTACAGCGTGGTCAGAAACGCACAAGGCAAGGTCGTAAAGTCTGGCACGCAAATCAAGCTGGACGAAATTCTGGATATCCGTTTCCACCAAGGCGCAGCGCAAGTGCGCGTCACAGAAAAGGACAATTAAATGGACTACACAACCTGAATTTGCCGGACGAACTTAAATCCCCCCAACCCCCCTTTATCAAGGGGGGCTTTTCTACCCCCTTGACAAAGGCTATGTCGCAATTCCCTGTTGAATTCATCATCCCTCTGGCCTAAATTGCCATGATGGAGGCACACATCATGAAAGCGACCGAATTCAAATCCTGG
>JAYUCZ010000274.1:0-2900 GCA_043740065.1 Thiobacillaceae bacterium
CGACCCGACGCTGCCGGTCGCCGAGATGTCGCCCTGGCTTGATCTGCGCGTGCCGCCCAAGGCAGTCAAGCTTGCGGAGGTGGAAGCGCAGACGCATCGCCGCATCCTCAAAACGCATCTGCCGGTCGATGCGCTGGTGTTCTCGCCACAAGCCAAATACGTTTACGTCGCGCGCGACGGCCGCGACGTGGTGTGGAGCCTGTACAACCACCATGCCAACGCCAATGCTCACTGGTACGCAGCATTGAACGACACCCCCGGGCGGGTGGGGCCGCCGATCGCGCCCCCGCCCACGGACATTCGCCAGTACTGGCGCGACTGGCTGGACCAGGACGGCCACCCTTTTTGGCCGTTCTGGGACAACCTCCGCAGCTGGTGGCAGATTCGCGCGCTGCCAAACGTACTGTTCGTGCATTTCAACGCGTTGAAGCGCGACATGCCGGGCGAGATGCGGCGCATCGCGGCTTTCCTCGACATCCCCATCATTGAGTCGCGCTGGACAGACATCGTCAGCTATTGCAGCTTCGACTGGATGAAGCAAAACGCGGCGATAAGCGTGCCGCTCGGCGGCGCATTCTGGGACGGCGGCGCCGCGACCTTCATCAACAAGGGGGTGAATGGCCGCTGGGCCGATACGCTGACTTCAGAAGACTCGGTGGAGTATGAAGGTCGCGCCGAACGCGAATTGGGCAAAGACTGCGCGCGCTGGCTCGCCACGGGCGAGACCTGAATCGCGACACACTGCCCGCGTCGGCGCGCAAGGCGCTTTACGCCGGACGTGTGGACAGACAGTTCAGCGCCACCGCCTCCGCCACCCGGATGCCATCCACGCCTGCAGAAAGAATGCCGCCTGCATAGCCCGCGCCCTCACCTGCCGGGTACAGGCCCTTGACATTCAGACTTTGATAATCCTCACCACGGGTAATCCGCAGCGGCGACGAAGTACGCGTCTCGACACCGGTGAGTACGGCATCCTGCATCGAGAACCCCTTGATCTGCTGGTCAAATGCGGGCAGCGCTTCACGAATCGCCTCGATGGCGTAATCCGGCAGGCAGGATGCGAGGTCAGTGAGGCGCACACCGGGCTGATACGACGGCTCAACGCTACCGAGTTGCGTAGAGGGCTTGCCCGCCAGAAAATCACCCACCAGTTGCCCCGGCGCCTCGTAATTGCCCCCGCCCAGCTCGAACGCGTGCGATTCCAGCGCCCGCTGCAGTTCAATCCCGGCCAGCGGGCCGCCAGGATAATCTTCAGGCGTGATGCCGACGACGATGCCTGCGTTGGCATTGCGCTCGTTGCGCGAATACTGGCTCATGCCGTTGGTGACAACGCGATTTGGCTCGGAAGCTGCCGCCACCACCATGCCGCCGGGACACATGCAAAAGCTGTACACCGAGCGGCCATTTTTCGCGTGATGCACCAGTTTGTAATCAGCCGCGCCCAGCAACGGATTCCCCGCGTTCGGCCCCAGCCGGGCTTTATCGATCAGCGACTGCGGATGTTCGATACGAAAGCCGATCGAAAAAGCCTTGGCTTCCATGAAGACGCCGCGTGTATGCAACATCTCGAAGGTGTCGCGGGCGCTGTGGCCGAGCGCGAGTACGACATGATCGCTGCGCAGCGTTTCGCCGCTGGCCAGCACCACGCCACGGATATGCTTACCCTTGGCGCCTTTTTCAATCAGCACATCCGTCACCCGCTGCTCGAACCGGATCTCGCCGCCGAGCGCCTCAATCTCGTGACGCATCGCCTCAACTACCCCCACCAGGCGAAAGGTGCCAATGTGGGGTTTCGACACGTACACGATTTCTTTCGGCGCACCCGCTTTGACAAATTCAGCGATGACCTTGCGCCCGTAGTGCTTGGGATCCTTGATCTGACTGTAGAGCTTGCCATCGGAAAACGTGCCCGCGCCGCCCTCGCCAAACTGCACATTGGATTCCGGATTGAGCGTGTGCTTGCGCCATAGCCCCCAGGTGTCCTTGGTCCGCTCGCGCACCGCGCGGCCGCGCTCCAGCACAATGGGTTTGAAACCCATTTGCGCCAGCACCAGTGCGGCAAAGATGCCACAGGGGCCGAAGCCAACCACGATCGGTCTCGACGCCAAAGGTTCAGACGCCTGACCCACGAAGCGATAGGTCGTGTCCGGTGTCGGCATCAGATGGCGATCGCTGCGAAACTGCTTCAGCAGCGCCACTTCATTTTTGACTTCGACATCCAGCGCATAAATCAGCAGCATCGCGTGCTTTTTACGCGCATCAAAACTGCGTTTGAAAATGCTGAAATGCAGCAGTTCATCGTCCTCGATGGCAAGGCGTTGCAGAATGGCCGCACGTAAAGCTTCGGGTGGGTGATCAAGCGGTAGTTTGAGTTCAGTCAGTCGCAGCATGGTGTCGTACTTTAATTTTTTTCAGTCAAATAATTCAACGCGCCCAGCCCCGCCACGCGTCCGCTGGCAAAACAGGCCGTGAGCAGATAGCCGCCGGTAGGCGCTTCCCAGTCGAGCATTTCGCCCGCACAAAACACGCCGGGCAGATCACGCAGCATGAGTGTTTCGTCAAGCGACTCGAAGCGCACGCCCCCGGCGCTGCTGATCGCTTCGTCGAGCGGGCGTGCCGCACTCAAGATGAGCGGCAGCGATTTTATCGCGTGGACGAGCTGAATCGGATCGTTTAATTGCGCGGGCGATAACACTTCATGCAGTAACGCCATTTTCACGCCCTTGATCCCGGCACGGCTTTGCAGATGGCTCGACAGCGAACGTGAACCGCGCGGATGGGCAACCTCGGCCACAATCCGCTCCAACGACTTGTCCGGCGCCAAATCCAGTTCGATGACAACCGAGCCCTGCGCCGCTATCGTGTCGCGCAGCGGTGCCGACACAGCGTAAATCTGGCTG
>JAYUCZ010000275.1:0-6874 GCA_043740065.1 Thiobacillaceae bacterium
CAGTTGTGCGGCCACCATGGTTTGCTCAAGATAACGCCCCGATTCGAGATCGGCAGACAGTTGCGACAGCCCGGCATGTTCGAGAATGCCGCTGCACGCCTGGGGCGGCTGCGATGCCAGAACGGAAAACTCCGCTTCGCTCAGCAATCGCGATGCCATCAGGCTGACCCTGGCGTTCAGGTAATCGTCCAGAAAAATTTCCTCTTTTTTGCGCCCTCCCAATTTGGGGGGGAGGGAAATAAACCGGGGTTGTCCATTAACCGATTTTGCACGGCTTTTAGCTCCCTCTCCCTTGAGGGGAGAGGGTCGGGGAGAGGGTGAAATGCCAGCATCACCACGAATGCCTTTACCCTCTCCCCAGCCCTCCCCCATCAAGGGGGAGGGGGTTTCTAATGAACAATCTCGAATAAATCAGTATCGCCTGCTTTCTCCCAGCAGCAAGGCCAGCGCCGCATCGACGGCGGCGGATTCATTGCGTGCCGCCCGCTCGCGCAGCACGCGCTGGTGCGCGATGGCGGTTTCCTGCATTTCCTCCACCCGGCGCTGTGCGCCCTCTTCCGCAGATGCCAGAAACGGTTTGCGCCGCACTTCAACCTGAAGATCGAATTCGGCTTCCAGTCCGCGTGCCTCGTCCAGCGCCTGCTGGATAGTCTGCTTGCGCGTTTCGTCGGCCTGCTCGACACGCGCTTCGGCGGCCATTTCTGCCGTTAGCAGGCGTTTAAGGACTTCTTCCATTTCCGGGGTTAACCGGCCATCGGCAATAACAGAGCCATGCCGGCAAGCGAAACCGCCGCACCCGCCACGCGCAGATAAGCGGCCTGTAACTTGATGCCCGCCAGCACACTCGACATATGCAGCACAGCCGTCGCGGCCAGCATGCCCGCGCCATAGGCCCAGGGCGAAGCCGCCAGCGGCATTTCCAGCCCGTGCGCCGCGCCGTGAAACAGCGCAAACAGGCCGACCAGCGATACCGCCAGAGGCAATGCCCAGCGCGATGCCAGCGCCACCAGCAAACCCAGCACCAGCACCGACAGCAAGATGCCCGCCTCCACACCCGGCAAGGCGATGCCCGCCACACCGAAGACAGCACCTAACGCCATGACACTGACAAAAGTGAGCGGCAACGCCCACAATGCCCTGCCGCCCTGTTGCGCCGCCCACATGCCCACCGCAAGCATGGCCAGCAAGTGATCCAGGCCGCTGAAGGGATGCGCCAGACCGGCGAGCAACCCCGCGCCGTGGGTATGAATACCCTGTCCATGCGCCCAGACTGCCGGTGCAGCAAGCGCCAGGGTAACAAGTGTGAGCTTTCTGATTTGCATGTCGTCGTTTCCTTAATTAAGTTTCTTGAACAAGGAGGATAAGAGGACAGGAACAAGATAACGAAAACGCCCCGTGCCATAAATCGGGTTTTCTCTTGTCCTCCTGTCCTCTTTGTGAAAAAATATTTTATCGCACTTTCACTTTAATCAATTCTTCGCCATCCGGGTCGGTGACATGCACGGCGCAGGCAATGCAGGGGTCAAAGCTGTGGATGGTGCGCAAAATTTCGATGGGCTGTTTCGGGTCATGCAGCACATGTCCCTTGAGCGCGGCTTCGTATGCGCCGTCCTGACCCATCGGGTCGCGCGGGCCGGCGTTCCAGGTGGACGGCACCACGGCTTGATAATTGGCGATTTTTTCGTCCTCGATGACGATGTAGTGCGCCAGGCCGCCACGCGGCGCTTCCATGAAACCCGCGCCCTTGGCGGACTTCGGCCAAGTGGAAGGCTCCCATTTTTTTCGTTGAAGGTGCGCACGTCGCCCGCCTTGATGTTGGCGATCAGCTGGTCGTACCAGCCCTGCATGGCATCGGCAATAATCTTGGATTCCAGCGTGCGTGCCGCCGTGCGCCCCAGCGTGGAGAACAGCGCCTGTACCGGCACGTCGAGCTTGTTCAGGGTCATGCCCACCAGTTCTTTAGTCGGTTCGTGACCTTTGGCGTACAGCATCAGCACCCGCGCCAGGGGGCCGACTTCCATAGCCTTGCCTTTCCAGCGCGGCGATTTCATCCAGGAATATTTGGCATCCACATCCAGATGTTCGTAAGGCGGTTTTGGGCCGGTGTAATTGAGCTCGGTTTCGCCCTTAAATGGATGCAAGCCCTTATCGTCGTCAACGCTGTACTTGTACCGGGAGTGCGAAACAAATTCCTGGATTTCGCCTTCCGCGTAAAGATCAACCGGATGAATGGTGGACAGGTCGCGGTTCAAAATCACGCCGCGCGGAATCATCAGCGAGTCGGCGTCCCAGATGCTCTTGGACGGAAAATCGCCAAAGGTCAGGAAATTGCCCAGACCTTCGCCCTGCGCACCCCAGTCCTTGTAAAAACCGGCAATCGCCAGCGTCCCCACCACCCCCAACTCCCCCGACAGGCAATACACCAGCGGCACGCCGGAAGGAATCTCAACGCGTTCCATCTCCTCCGCGCTTAAGTGTTCCAGGTGCATGACGAGGCCGCGCAGGGTGTTGCCGTGGCTGACGATGAGCAAGCGGCGGCCTGCGCGCAGTTTCGGTTCCAGCACTTGTCGCCAATACGGCAGGGTGCGGCGCTGGCAGCCGGCGAGGCTTTCGCTGGCGGGCAAATCTTCTGGCGGCAGTGCTGAATAGAGCGGGTCGAAGCGCGGGTGGCGCGGATCATCCAAGCCTACCGGTGGCGGCGCTTCGTGGTAGCCACGCCACCATTTACGCGATTCCTGTTCACCCCAGGTGGAAAAAATTTCTTTCTTGTTCAGGCCTTGCAGTGCGCCGTAGTGGCGTTCGTTCAGGTGCCAGGTTTCATACATTGGCACGTTGGGCGTACCCATGGCTTGCAGTACTTTTTCGGCGGTTTGGCGGGTGCGTTGCAATACGGAGATGTGGATTTCGTCGAAAACGTGACCGGCCTCGGCCAACAATTTTCCGGCTTCGGTGGCTTCGCTCGGCCCCACTTCGGTCAGCGGGATGTCGGTCTAGCCGGTGAAGCGGTTGGTGAGGTTCCATTCGCTGTGGCCGTGGCGCAGCAACACCAGGGTGTGGGCACAGGCAGGGTTAGTCATTCAGACCACACTCATTCAGGCACATCCACCAGCACGCTGGTGAGGTGATGGCGGTCACCCCAGACTTCGAGGTGCCAGCCATGGCTGTCGAAATGAAACCAATTGAGCGCACAGTTGGGGATGACGAAATCGCGCGGGGTGTGCAGCAGCCGTCCGGCGGCTTTGCGGTAGAGGATGTCGAGCACGCCTGCGTGGGTGACGGCGGCGATGGTCTGGCCGGTGTGGTGGCGCACCATCCAGTCCACGGCTTCGATCACGCGGGCGGCGTGCTGGGTGATGCTTTCGCCGGTTTCAAAATCGTAGTTGGGGTCGCGCGCCAGGTAGTGCTTGTAGGCTTGGGGATAGCGTTGCGCGCCCTCGGCGGCAGTCATGCCCTGAAAGATGCCGTAGTGGCGTTCCCTCAGTTGCGGCAGTGGTTTGACTTCGGGGTCTTCGCGCTGCGCCAGGATATGGGCGGTTTCGTGTGCGCGCACAAGGTCGCTGCTGTAGATGGCCTTAAAGCTGACGTGCGCGGCATTGAAGGCCATGGTCAGCGCCTGCGCCCGTCCGGTTTCGTTGAGGGCGATATCGATCTGCCCCTGGATGCGTTTTTCCGCGTTCCAGTCGGTTTCGCCGTGGCGCACAAAGCAAATGCGCGTGCTGCCGGGGTTGTTTGGGTGAGCCATGATTTATCCGGGATTATTCACGAGCCAATTTGACCCGACTTTTTGTCCCCTCCCCCTTGAGGGGAAATTTAGCTTAAAAGAGCAATCTCATACCGCCATCATCAGCAAAATAACAAAGCCCACCACCAGCGCCAGTGGAAGCAGCACCGACTGCCAGTCGCCTGCGCCCGGCTTGGGGCTGTTTTTAAGCATGTGTTTGGCGCGCGGCAGCAAAAACACCAGCATGGCGACCAGCACCAGTGCCGAGCCAATTTTCATCCAGTCCATATTTAAGCCTCCACGCATAAAAAAGCCGGGGTAACCCGGCTTTTCATTTGGCACAGCGCCGGGGTAACCCGGCTTTTCATTTAACACAACCCCGGCGAACCGGGGTTGGTTTCAAACCTGTTAGCGTTCGATCAGTCGTCGCTGCCCATAATGCCCAGCAGTTGCAGCAGGCTAACAAAAATGTTGTAGATGCTGAGATACAGGCCGACGGTGGCCATGATGTAGTTGGTTTCGCCGCCGTTCACAATGCGGCTGGTGTCGTACAAAATGAAGCCGCTCATCAGCAAAATGACCACAGCAGAAACCGTCAGCGACAAAGCGGGCATTTGCAGGAAAATGTTGGCCAGCGCGGCGATGACCACCACGATCATGCCCACCATCAACATGCCACCCATAAAGCTGAAATCACGCTTGGTGGTCAACGCGTAAGCCGACAGCGCCATGAAGATAATGCCGGTGCCGCCCAGCGCGGTCATGACGATCTGGCCGCCGTTGGCAGTGTTTAGATAGGTATTGAGTATCGGCCCCAGACCAAAGCCCAACAGGCCGGTCACGCCAAACACAACGAACACGCCCGCGCCGGAATTGGCGGTTTTGGGCAGCACGAACCAGATCAGCACCAGCGCGGCAATGGATGAAATAAGCGAGGTGAAATGCGGGGGATTCACGGCAATGGATACGCCCGCGGCCAGTGCGCTGAACAGCAGCGTCATCGACAGCAGGGCGTAGGTGTTTTTCAGAACCTTGTTGCGGGTTTGCGCCAGTTCGCCGGATTGCGGCAGGGTCTGGAAGGTGGGTTGCATGGTTTGTTCCTTATGGAATAGAAGACGACAGGGCTAAGACTAATCAAGATAGCGATTGGTTTCAACTCTTTTCACTCTTTTCAACTCTAATTTGTGCAAATGCAAGGCATTCGGCAAAGACTTAATCAGAGCCGCAAATTCAAGTAAAATTAGCGGATTCATCACAAACCAAACTGCAAAATGGCGTTAATCGTTCAGAAATACGGCGGCACTTCGGTGGGCAACGTGGAGCGCATCCGCAATGTCGCACGGCGCGTCGCCAAATACAAAGCCCAGGGGCATCAGGTTGTGGTGGTACTGTCCGCCATGTCTGGCGAAACCAACCGACTGATCGCACTGGCCCGCGAAATGCAGTCCACGCCCGACCCGCGCGAGCTGGACGTGATGATCTCCACCGGCGAGCAAGTCACCATCGCGCTGCTGGCCATGGCCTTGAAAGACCTGGGGCTGAAAGCCAAGAGCTACACTGGCTGGCAGGTTCCCATCATCACCGACAACGCCTACACCAAAGCGCGTATCGAAGACATCAACAGCGAGAAAATGCGTGCTGATCTGGACAGCGGCCATGTCATCGTGGTGGCGGGTTTTCAGGGCATCGACGGCGACGGCAACATCACCACGCTGGGGCGTGGCGGCTCGGACACCACGGGCGTGGCACTGGCTGCGGCACTCAAGGCCGACGAATGTCATATCTACACCGACGTAGATGGTGTCTACACCACCGACCCGCGCATCGTGCCCGAGGCGCGCAGACTCAAAACCATCACCTTCGAAGAAATGCTGGAAATGGCCAGCCTCGGCTCCAAGGTGCTGCAAATCCGCTCGGTGGAATTCGCCGGCAAATACAAAGTGAAATTGCGCGTGCTGTCCAGCTTCGAAGAAGAAGGCGACGGCACCCTGATTACCTTCGAGGAAGACGACAACATGGAACAAGCCATTATTTCCGGCATTGCCTTCAATCGCGACGAAGCGAAAATTACCGTGCTGGGCGTGCCCGACAAGCCCGGCATTGCTTACCAGATTCTGGGCCCGGTGGCCGATGCCAACATCGATGTAGACATGATCGTGCAAAACGTTGGGCACGAGAACACCACAGACTTTACCTTTACCGTCCACCGCAACGAATTTACCAAGGCCATGGACATCTGCAAAACCACCGCAACCAGCATCGGCGCACGCGAAGTACGTGGCGACGACAAAATTGCCAAGGTATCCATCGTCGGTGTCGGTATGCGCTCGCACGTCGGTATCGCCCGCAGCATGTTCGAAGCGCTGGCCAAAGACGGCATCAACATCCAGATGATTTCCACCTCCGAAATCAAGATTTCCGTGGTGGTGGAAGACAAATACATGGAACTGGCGGTGCGCGTGCTGCACCAGGCATTCGATCTCGACAAGGCGGCCTGAAGCTACTTTTGAAAGCGCCGCAAGGTGGCTTTCAGACACGCTTTCCGCTACAATCACGCGCTTCCGGAGACGTGGCCGAGAGGTTGAAGGTACTCCCCTGCTAAGGGAGCATACGGCTTATACCCGTATCGAGGGTTCGAATCCCTCCGTCTCCGCCAAAATGCAAAGCCCCGCTACTTTAAACTAGCGGGGCTTTTGTATTTCAGCGGTTACTTAGCGCATCGTTTAAAACAATTCAGAATCAGCTTTCTCAATCCGTCGCCGCAACCACTGCCGCTGCAATATGTTCTGCCCACTTGCGCGAGCGAGGCTCGGATGGCGATTCGACCATCACACGAATCAGCGGTTCGGTACCGGAGGGGCGCAGGACTATGCGGCCTTCGTTGCCTAATTCAGCGACGGCTTCCTGTTCGGCTTTATTGACCAGTTCGGCAGCGGACAGGTCGATCTTGTGAGCAATTGGCACGTTAATCATCACTTGCGGATAGAGGCTAAGGTCGGCAGCAAGTTGCGCCAGACTGGAACCGCTGTCCCTGAGCGCATGTAACACTTGCAGGGCGGAGATCACGCCGTCGCCGGTGCTATGTTTGTCCAGGCACAACACGTGACCGGAGGTTTCGCCACCCAGTTGCCAGGCTTTCTCCTGGAGCATTTC
>JAYUCZ010000276.1:0-2884 GCA_043740065.1 Thiobacillaceae bacterium
AGCGAGTCGGCCAGGCTGCGGATGGCTTCGCGCTCGCGGTCGTCCTTGTCGCCGTCGGCGAAGGCGGCAAACATCGCGATGGCGAGGATGGCTTGTTGCTGTTCTGGGTTCATTGCGGGTTCTCCCATTTGATCTGGAATTCGATTTCTTCGGAGCCGCCTTCGCGTTCGTGTTCGATATTGCAGACCGCTCGCACCGGCACTGAAATGCGCTCCCCGGCAATCTGGATTTCAAAGCGTTCGCCCGTCTCCAGCGCATCGGCCAGGCGGCGCAGTTTGGCGATGAAATCTGGCAGGGGATAGGTTTTTTCTACGTCGCGTTCAGGTTTGCTGTTCATGGTGGCCTTTCATTGCCTCGGTAAGTTTTAATCCGGCCAGCGCCTTGATCGAGCGTGCCAGGTAGTACAACACTGCGCCCATGATGAGCATGGAGGGCAGCGCGATCATGGGATAACTGAGCAAAGTGAGCCGCCCGAGTTCTTCGTTAAAAGCAGGCGAACCGGACGGGCTGGTGACAATCCAGGTGGCAAGAAAATAATTCATCACCGAAGAAAACAGGAACGAGGCGGCCAGCATCCAGGTGGCGATTTTCAGCCGCGACTCGAACGCAGCCTGATTGCCGCGCTCGGTCAAATGCGTCTGGATGCGTTCGACATCCATGATCGCGGGAGAGTAGAGCAGCACCTTCACCAGCGGGTAGCGCGTGTAAGCAGAAATCACCACGGCCAGACCGATCAGACCGGGAATCGCAGCTTCCTTGATCGCCAGCCACTGGTTATCCAGTTGCAACAGGCCGATGCCTCCGGTGAGCAAAATGCTCACCACGCCGAGCGCGGCGAACAGGTTGAGTTTCCTTTCACGCCACAGCGCACGAATACCCCAGGCCAGTGGAAACGCCAGCGCCACCAGCAAGGCATTGACCGCGCCGAGGTCTTCTGGATCGGAGAGCTTCATCAGAATCAGCGACGGGATGATGAGCGTGATCGTCAGCTCCAGCAGCGGGCTGGGTTTGGATTTGGCGGTGGCTGTCATCAACATCAACCTTTCACCACCGGCAGCTTGTCGCCCAGCCAGCCAGTAATGCCGTGGCGTACGTTATAAACCTGTGTGTAGCCGTGTCCAACCATCAGCTCGCGCGCCAGCAAATCGGTGCGGTTACCGGTGCGGCAGATCAGGATGACCGGGGTGTTCTTGCCAACCTGGGCAGTAAAAGCCGGGAAAAATGCCGGATCAGGCTTTCCGCCTTTATCCACCCAGGTCAATGTGCGGCTACCCGCCACGATGCCGGTCTGCTTCCATTCTTCCGGACGGCGCACATCGTAGATTGGCACGCCTTGGGCAAGCAGCGCCTGCAACTCGGTGTTATCGACGTTGTGGTAAGGCGGCTTGGCGCAGCCCGTCAAGCCAAGTAAAAACAACGGCACAGACAAAACCGCAAACCAGTGCTTCCACATATCAAACCACTTTCTTGCGGGTGGCAATCAAACTGGCCACCACACTCGACCCGATCAGTACGAAGACGACCGCCAGCGATGCTTCTACCGGGACGTGGTACCAGGGCATGATGAGCATCTTGGTGCCGATGAAGGTGAGCACCATGGCCAGGCCATATTTCAGCAGGTGGAAACGGTCTGCCACGTCGGCGAGCAGGAAGTACAGCGCGCGCAAGCCCATGATGGCGAAGATGTTGGAGGTGAAGACGATGAACGGGTCAGTGGTAATCGCAAAAATCGCCGGGATGGAATCGACCGCGAATACCAGGTCAGTGACTTCGATCAAAATCAGCACCAGAAACAGCGGGGTGAAATAACGCACGCCGTCCTTCATCACGGTGAATTTCTCCCCGTGATGGCCCTCGGAGATGCGCAGATGCTTGCGGGCGAATTTCAGCACCGGGTTCTTTTCCAGGTCGGGCACTTTTTCCGCCATCACCAGCATGCGTATGCCGGTGACAACCAGGAAGGCTCCGAAGATGTAGAGCACCCAAGAATACTCCTTCACCACCCAGGCACCGGCCAGGATCATGATGGCGCGCAGCACAATCGCACCGAGCACGCCGTAGATCAGTATCCGCCGCTGGAATTCGGGGGCGACGTGGAAGGCGGTGAAGATCAGCAGGAAGACGAACACGTTATCGACCGACAGCGATTTTTCAATCAGATAGCCGGTGAAAAATTCCAGCGCCTTGCGGTCAGCAACTTCCGCGCCGACCGTGCCGTTCAAATACCACCACAGCCCGGCGTTGAAGATGAGCGCCAGCGAAAACCAGGCCAGCGACCACAGCGCGGCTTCCTTAACGCTGACCTTGTGCGCTTTGTTGCCGCCGAACACGAACAAGTCGAGCACCAGCATGACCAGCACGAAGGCGATGAAAACGCCCCACATCCAAGGTTCGCCGATTGAGATTGCGTTGGTTGTATTGATATCCATATTTAAACCAGTTTGTTGAGAGCGTTGATATTTACAGCGAGGTTTCGACGCGCACACCGACGTGCCCGTTGGCCTTGCGGGCGACTTTCAGGGCGACACGTTCGGCGCTTTTTGTATATTCATGCGCCTCGGCATCAGGCGTTGCAGACAGCACGCCCTGTGCAAAACCCTGCGCAGAAAAGCCCTTGGCGTAATGATCCAGCACCGCCGCATAATCGGCCGCACCTTCGTACTCTACCGCAAGCTGTTTGCCTTCCCTATGCCAGTAAGTGCGTGCGAGGCCAGGATAACGCGCCACCGGCCCCAAATCCTTGCCCGACACGTCGCGTTGCACCTGCGCGGGTGCGGGTTCAGGCGCAGGCTTGAGCGCAGGCACGAACTCGCCGAGCTTCTCGCGTGCGCCAGGGGCAACCTGCTCTACCTGCTGCTGGACTTGCTGCATCGCGCCACGCGCC
>JAYUCZ010000277.1:0-2872 GCA_043740065.1 Thiobacillaceae bacterium
ACCGGATGTTCGAACACCGGATCGCTGATCAGATAGTCATCGCCTTCACGACCGTAAACAACCAGGTTATGCGCGTTGAAATGAAAGCGCATGTCCTCCGGAAAATACGGCAGCCAGAAAACCGAAGTTTGCAAACCCACCACGTGGCCTTGATCGAGCAGGGCATCGAGTCGTGCCGTGCCGGCGCTGGGCGAGCGAAAGCGCTCAACCAGAAAGGGTATGCCGAGTGACGCGCTGACACCCTTGATGATGCCGCGTGGGGGGGCGCGGTAAGCAATCAGGGGCATTTCCTGGATGCGGATGAAATTCAGGTAGGCGAAGCTGAGCCCACTGCCCAGCCCGAACGCCATCGGCTCACTGAGGGGGCGGCCATAATGCGACAGCAGATTGGCAACGCTTCCGCTTTCGCAGTGCGCTGCGTGGCGGTGTGCAAAAGAGGTGGCGGGCGGAGTCTGTGTTTCGGTTTGATTCATGGCAGCCGACACAGGTTTTGACGCGAAATGCCCAGTGCGTCGGCGTAACGGTCGAGCAATTGAGGGCTGAGGCGAGCGAAAACAGCCGGTCGAAAGTGTCGCCGGATGCGCCAGCGCCAGACCCCGCTGCTTTGCGCAAACGTCGCCAGATCCATCCGCCGGGCATACATCCAGTATTCAAGCGGCGAAGACTCGCCTGTCTTAACGCGTGCGCGTGCCGCAGCAGCGTAGTCGCTAAAGATGTCGGCTGCTTGCTGGGTGACGATTTCTTCGACTTCCCATCCGGCTGAAGCGACCGTCACAATGCGGTTGTCCGCGCCGCGCGCATAAACCGCCTTGCGCAGGCCCGCCAGCGTGGCATTGCCTTCTTGCGGGACGTCGTCGATATCCATCAAACCGCCTCAAGACAGATAAAGCCGCTGGAGAATCGCCCGCTTTCCGGCACGTACAGCAGCAGGGTCTGGCCCGATTTGATTTTTCCGGAGCGCATGAGCGCGTCGAGCATGATGTAAGGCGAGGCCGAGCCGGTATTGCCGCAGGTGGCGAGGTTGGTAAACCAGCGTGACTGCGGAATGTTGAAATCGATGCTGTCGAGCGATTTTTCCAGAATGGGCTGGAAATAATGCGAGGAAAGGTGCGGCAGAAACCAGTCTATTTGTTCGGCACGCAAACCGCGCCGTTCGCGCAGCGCAAGAATGGGCTCGATGAGGGTCATCGGGGCGATCTGTTCGTTGAGCAAACGCACATCCTGCTTGATCGCAAAGATGGATTGGCTGGCCCAATCGCTGACCGGAAAACGCATCCAGCCACGCACACTGCCATCGGCCATCTTGTCGCCCCCCGCATACATGCAGGTCGGCATGCGGTGCGCGTTGGAAAACAGCTCTATCCATTTGATGCGCAATGAAAGCCCCGGACCTGGCCTGGGTTCCAGCAGCAACGCGCCCGCGCCATCCGACAACATCCAGCGCAGGAAATCCTTTTCGAAGGCGATTTCAGGATGCGTTTCCAGCTGCGCCGTTTTGTGCGCGCATTCCGCTTCAAAATTGCGGGCGTGCATGAGCGGCGATAACAGTTCCGAGCCGGTGGCAACCGCACGCTGGGCGCTACCGGTCGCGACTGCCATGAACGCGTACTTGAGCGCAGCAGCACCCGATAAGCAAATGCCGGCCAGGGACACCACCTCGAGTTGCGGCCAGCCCAGTTCGCCGTGAACCATCACCCCGTGGCCGGGCATCAATTGGTCGGGAATCGAGGTGCCAGTGGCCAAGCAATCAACCGGGCCGGTATCGCCCAGTTCCCGAATGGCGGACGCGGTCAGTTGTGCGTTGGTCATCACCGGTTCGCCGCTTTCCGGGTCGAGCGCGTAGTGACGTGAAACGATGCCGTTATTACGCAAGATGATGCGCCGGCTGCGTGAAGGCTTACCCCCCACTTTACCCAGCACGGATTCCATTTCGTCGTTGCTGACAGGGGCGAGCGGCAGATAAGCCGCCGAGCGGGTAATGAAAACGTCAGTAGTCATATTGCTTTAGGCGCTCGGTTCCCGAGCCGGACGGATGCTCGAACTCGGTTTTCAGCGCGGTGAGGCGTTGCTTGAAAAGTGGCCGCAGCAGCGATTGCACGGCAAGGGAAAGGGGAACCACCGTCACAATCATACCCAAGAGAAAAATGATGTAGAAAACTAGCAGTGGCTTCCGTGGCCACGCGCCTGGCGGCCCCGCCAGGCGCAGCAGTTTACCCCACAAGTAAAAGCTTCTGCTGCCGGCGCGCTCGCTGACCATCAGTTGCGGCTGTGCCTCGACCGCGGCTAATCCACTTAACAGCGGGGCGGCCCCTTGTTCGCGTCCAGCATGCAAGGCATCGCGCAGCGCGCGGCCAAAACGGATGCTGCGTTTGATTTCAGCCGGGGTCACGCCCGCCGTCGGCAGGCCGGGTACCGGGGTTTTACGACCAGTGAGTAGCCACAAGGGTGTGGTGAGCAGGGTGGCCAGGGTGGGTGCGCGATCCGTCAGCACCACATTGTCCAGATGACGCGCCCCGATTTGACTCAGCAAGCGGCACATTTGGGTATGCGCTTGCATCCACATGTTGCGGCACGCAATGATGGTGACCACGGGTTTTCCGCGCAGCATGCGCTTGGCAATCGGCATGTCGAGAAAAGCAACCACGGGCCGGCTGGGGGCCAGAAACCAGACCTGGTAAAAAATCAGCACCAGATCGAACTGGGTTGCTTCGTCTACGCCAAGCGGATGGAGTTGCTCAGGAACCAGGTGCGCTGATTCGGGGAAGGTATCGAGAAATCGAAAAAAGGGCCAGGGAAACGGGTGCTCACGTACCGGTTTCAGAATTTCAAGATGCACGCTGATACTGGCGTCGGCCAGCAGCGGTGCAAGGGT
>JAYUCZ010000278.1:0-6831 GCA_043740065.1 Thiobacillaceae bacterium
TGCCAGCAGATTGCCCAGTTCTTCCAGCGGCGGCAATTCCTGCAAGGAGCGCAGGCCAAGGTCGGACAGAAAATGCTGCGTAGTGGCGAACAAGGCCGGTTTGCCCGGCACGTCGCGATGGCCGATGGCCTCGATCCAGCCGCGCTCTTCCAGGGTTTTGACGATTTGCGTGTTGACCGCCACGCCACGGATGTCTTCCACATCGCCACGCGTAACGGGTTGGCGGTAGGCAATAATCGCCAGCGTTTCCAGCACCGCGCGGGAATAGCGCGGCGGCTTTTCGTTGCGCATACGCGCCAGGTAAGGCTGCATTTCAGGGGTGGTCTGGTAACGCCAACCTTCGGCAACCTGTACTAATTCTGTGGCCTTGCCCGCCCAGTCGGTTTTCAGTTCGTCCAGGGCACGGCGCAGCATGTCTTCGGATAACTCCTGCTCAAACATGCGCTTCATTTCGCGTAGCGACAACGGGCTGTCCGCCGCCAGTAGCGCGGCTTCCAGGATGCGCTTCAGTTCGTCCAGGTTATTGATCATGATATTAGTCATGGGCTGCGAGCTGGTCATGGCTGTATTCATTCACGATTGAACCTTCTTCGTGCAAGCGGACATAAATGGGTGCGAGCGGCTCGGCCTGGGTTACATCAATCAGGGTTTCCTTGGCCAGCTCCAGAACAGCCAAAAAAGTCACCACCAGTTCCGGCACGCCTGCATCGGCATCAAACAAACTGGCAAACTCCAGAAATTGTCCCGGTTGCAAGGCCTTCAAAATGCGCGTCATGTGCTCGCGTACCGACAGTTCGTTACGACCAATGCGGTGATGCTGGTTGGCCTTGACGCGCGACAGGATAGACAGCCAGGCGGCGCTGAAATCTTCTGGCCGGACTTCCGGCAAGCGTTTTGCAGCGGATTCCAGCGTCACGGAAACAATCTGAAAATCGCGCCCGGCCTGCGGCAGTTTATCCAGGCGTTGCGCGGCCAGTTTCATCTGCTCGTATTCCAGCAGGCGGCGCACCAGTTCGGCACGCGGGTCTTGCGGCTCGCCGTCCTCGTTCGGGCGCACCATGCGCGGCAACAACATGCGCGATTTGATCTCGATCAGCATCGCCGCCATCAGCAGATATTCCGCCGCCAGTTCCAGCCGCGAGCTGCGTGCCGCTTCGACGTAGGACAGATACTGGCGGGTCAACTCCGCCATGGGTACGTCCAGCACGTCCAGATTGTGGCGGCGTATCAGGTACAGCAGCAGATCCAGCGGGCCTTCGAAGGTTTCGAGAAACACCTCCAGTGCATCCGGCGGAATATAGAGATCGGCGGGCATTTCTGCCAGCAGTTCGCCCCGCACGCGGGCAATCGGGAGTTCGGCCTGTAGGGCTTGCATTTGGGGGATTTTACACTGTCAGGAGAGTGTCGTTTGTTCCCTGAAAAATCAATTAGTCGGGAACACAATCTTCGCTACATCCTTGTAATGCTTGGCGAAGTGGATGGCGATGCCCGCACGGATATAGTCGGGCAGTTTTTCGAAGTCGCGCCGGTTTTGCTCGGGCAAAATCAGTTCCATAATGCCAGCGCGGCGTGCGGCAATGACTTTTTCGCGGATGCCGCCCACCGGCAATACTTGGCCGGTCAGCGACAATTCACCTGTCATGGCCAGTGGGCGCACCAGTTTTTGTTTACGCGCCAGACTCAGCAATGCAGTCGCCATGGTCACGCCAGCGCTGGGGCCATCCTTGGGCGTAGCGCCTTCGGGAATGTGCAAATGCACCAGGCTGGTGTCGAAAAATTTTTCGTCAGCCTTGTAAGTTTTAAGATGGCTGGCGATGTAACTGTAGGCAATTTCGGCGGACTCTTTCATCACATCGCCCAGTTGCCCGGTCATTTTAAATCCGCGATTGAGGGTATGCACCCGCGTGGCTTCTACATCCAGCGTGACACCGCCCATCGAAGTCCAGGCCAAGCCGGTAACAACACCGACCGCGCTTTGCGGCTTTTCTTTCTGGAAGATGGGCTTGTCGAGGTAAGTCTCAATTTCCTTCACGCCGACTTTGATCGGCGTGGCCGCCCCGGCCAGAATTTGCACCACCGCTTTGCGGGCTACGCGCCCCAACTGTTTTTCCAGATTGCGCACCCCGGCTTCGCGCGCATAGCCTTCAATCACGTGGCGAATCGCCGCATCGCCAATCTGCACCTGTGATTTTTTAAGACCGGATTTTCCCAGCACCTTGGGCCACAGGTGATGCTTGGCAATCGCCATTTTTTCTTCGGTGATATAGCCAGAAAGTGGGATCACCTCCATGCGATCCAGCAACGGCGCGGGGATGGAAAACTGGTTGGCGGTGCAGATAAACAGCGCCTTGGACAAGTCAAAGCGCACGTCCAGATAATGGTCGAGGAATTCCACGTTTTGTTCGGGGTCGAGCACTTCCAACAGTGCCGAGGCCGGATCGCCCTGATAGCTCGCGCCGATTTTGTCCACTTCATCCAGCATGATGACCGGGTTAGCCGTGCCGACATCCTTTAGCGCCTGCAAAAACTTGCCCGGCATGGCACCAATATAAGTACGGCGATGACCCTTGATTTCGGCCTCGTCACGCATCCCGCCTACCGAGAAACGAAAGAATTTACGCCCCAGCGCTTCGGCGATGGATTTGCCGATGGAAGTCTTGCCCACGCCGGGCGGTCCTGACAACAGCAGGATGGAGCCGGACACTTCGCCGCGCATCGCGCCCACGGCGAGAAATTCGATAATGCGGTCTTTCACATCATCCAGACCATCGTGGTCGCGGTCGAGGATTTTACGCGCACGTTTCAGATCGAGTTTGTCTTCCGAGTACACGCCCCACGGCAGCACCGTCAGCCAGTCCAGATAATTGCGCGACACGGTGTATTCCGCCGAGCCGGTTTCCAGCACCGAAAACTTGGACATTTCCTCATCGATGCGCTTTTGTGCTGCCTCGGGCAGTACCAGTTTTTTGATGCGCTCCCGGTAGCTATCCAGTTCGGAGGTTTTATCGTCCTTGGAAAGACCGAGTTCTTTCTGGATGGCTTTTAGCTGTTCGCGCAGGAAAAACTCGCGCTGCTGGTCGGACATTTTTTCTTCCACCCGCCCGCGAATCTGGTTTTGCAGCTTGGCAACGCCCAGCTCTTTCTTTAGCAGCACCAGGACTTTTTCCATGCGCCGCTTAAGGCCAAGCGCTTCCAGTATGTCCTGCAATTCTTGCTTACTGGCGGTGGTCAGGCTGGCGGCAAAATCGGCCAGCGCCGAAGGCTCATTCGGGCTGGAACGGTTGAGGAAAAATTTGAGTTCCTCCGAATACAGCGGGTTAAGCGGAATCAAATCCTTGATGGTGTTGATGATGGCCATGCCATAGGCCTTGATCTCTTCGGACTCGGGCTTGCCCGGCTCATTCGGATAATCCACCCTGACCTTGTAAGGCGGCTTGTCGGAAATCCACTGCACTATGCGAAAACGCCGCTGACCTTCGGCAATGAACTGAATCTTGCCTTCATTTTTGGCCGGATGATGCATGCGTACCACCGTGCCGATATTTTTGAAATCGTCGCGGGTGGCATCGTCCGAGTCTTCCGGCTTGACCAGCACCAGACCGACCATGTGGTGGGCGGTTTCGCCGATGGCCTCGACCGTATCCATCCAGGCCGATTCATTCATGATGAGCGGCAGAGTCTGCGCCGGGAAGAAGGGTTTTTCGGACAGTGGCAGCAGATACAGTTCCGACGGCCAGGACGGTGCGGGCAGGAGTTTTTGCCCTTCGTTCTGGTTGAGGATTTCGCCTTCTATCGGCGCATTGTTATCGTTGGCGCTGTCGCTTACGTTGTTATTGGGCATGCTTGAGTCCGGATAAACGTTACACCCCTATTTCAGGCCGGATTACGGAAAATTCAAGTGGCTTCGGCAAGCGTCGTCACCGTCATGGTCTGATTGTGCAACTCGCATTGCGCGGTGAAGTCGTTCGGCGCTATTTCGCCGTAAGAATAAAAACCGATCGGCAAGAACTGGTCGCCCGAGGTTAGCCTATTCAAGGCCTTGACCACGGCTTTCACTTCATCGACCGAGCGCTGTGCCATCAGCAATCTGCGGCCGATGGAGTCCTGCGGGTATTCCGTGCACGGGCAACCACCTGCACGGGCGTCGCATCAAAGCGAATGGCCAGCGCCACCAGGCCAGCGTCGCTCACCTGATCCTGGAATATCTCGCCGCCCGTGGTGCAGCCCACAATATTGGCGAGCGGAAACTTGCCCTGCAAAACCGCATAAGGCTCGATCACCTCCAGCGCTGTAGTGCCAGCAAAACACAACACCAGCGCAGGGCTCGCGACGGGTTCGCCGTGATCGCGCCAGCCGTCGATCATGTTCCAGGTTGTTGCCGAATATTGCATTGTCCGCTCCGCGTGTCGGTTAACTGAAGCTCAGTCCCATCGCCTCGCGCACATCACGCATGGTTTCGCGCGCCAGTCCCTGGGCTTTTTCACAGCCGTCTGCGACGATGTTGCGCACCATATCCGGGTTTTCTTCGTAATGTTTTGCGCGTTCGTGGATGGGCGCGAGTTCGCGTTGCACAGCATCAATCACTGGCTGTTTGCACTCGATGCAGCCGATGCCTGCGCTGATGCAACCCTTGACCACCCAGTCTTTCACTTCGTTGCTGGAATACACCTGATGAAACTGCCACACCGGGCATTTCTCGGGATTACCCGCATCGGTACGGCGCACGCGCGCCGGGTCGGTGGGCATGGTGCGGATTTTTTTTGCCACCACGTCCAGGTCTTCGCGCAGGGCAATGGTGTTGTGGTAGGACTTGGACATTTTTTGCCCGTCCAGACCCGGCATTTTTGAAGCCTCAGTCAGCAAGGCTTCCGGCTCGGCCAGTATCATGCGACCACCACCTTCCAGGTAGCCGAACAGTCTTTCGCGGTCGCCCAGCGAAAGATTCTGCGCATCGTTCAACATGGCTTGCGCGGATTCCAGTGCGGATTCGTCGCCCTGCTCTTGATAAGCGGTGCGCATTTCCTGGTACAGCTTGGCTTTTTTGCCGCCCAGTTTTTTCACAGCAGCCAGCGCCTTGTCTTTAAATCCCGCTTCGCGGCCATACAGGTGGTTAAACCGTCGGCAAATTTCGCGGGTAAATTCGATGTGCGGCACCTGATCTTCGCCTACCGGCACCTGGTTGGCGCGGTAGATCAGGATGTCCGCGCTTTGCAGCAGCGGGTAGCCGAGAAAACCATAGGTGGATAAATCCTTGTCGGAAAGTTTTTCCTGCTGATCCTTGTAGGTCGGCACGCGCTCCAGCCAACCTAATGGGGTCATCATCGACAACAACAGATGCAGCTCGGCATGTTCGATCACACGCGATTGCACAAACAGCGTGGCCTGCGAAGGATCAACGCCGGCAGCCAGCCAATCCACCACCATGTCCCACACGCTTTGCTCGATGATTTGCGGGTTGTCATAGTGCGTGGTCAGCGCATGCCAGTCGGCCACAAAAAACAGGCACTCATGTTCGTGCTGGAGCTTTAGCCAGTTCTTGAGCACGCCGTGGTAATGGCCTAGATGCAAACGCCCGGTGGGGCGCATTCCGGAAAGTACGCGATTGGCAAACATATCAATTCGATGCTGGTTTAATTTAACAAAATGGAAATCAGGGAAAGCAGGGTTTGGTCGTCCACACCGGACAGCGCCGTAGATAAACTGAACACCACACCAATCAGCGGCCACATCAGCGTGCCAAGCACGCCGGTAAACATCAACGCAATCAGAATGAAAATGCCGTAAGGCTCGACCCGTGACAACATCATCGCAGCCTTGTGTGGCAACAGACTGACGGCGATGCGGCCACCATCCAGCGGCGGCAACGGCAACAAATTCAGCGCCGCCAGAATGCCATTGATAAACACGCCCGCCGCGCCCATCAGCATCAACGGCAAACCGAATGTTCCGCCCAGCGTAGCCCCAAGCTGAATCATCAACGCCCAGAACCAGGCCATCAACAGATTGGCACCCGGCCCGGCAGCGGCCACCCACAGCATGTCGCGCTTGGGGTTGCGCAGCGCGGCAAAATTGACCGGCACGGGCTTGGCCCAGCCAAACAAAAATGCCGGTCCGCCCGCCAGCTTGCTCATTAGCAGCAAAAACAGCGGCACGCCGATGGTGCCAACCGGATCAATATGCTTGAGCGGATTGGCCGTGACCCGCCCCAGCATCCAGGCCGTTTTGTCGCCAAATTTCATGGCGATAAAACCATGCGCGGCTTCGTGCAGGGTAATGGCAAAAATTACCGGGATGGCGAACACGGCAATTTTCTGGATTAGGGTAAGTTCCATTTCAACCTCCAAACGGCGACGCATCGCCCTTGCCGAAACGCAGCACTTGCGGCGTATCCGTGGTCAAGTCCACCACCGTAGTGGGTGTCATACCGCACGCGCCACCGTCGATGACCAGATCGACGAGATGTTCCAGACGTTCGCGGATTTCCCAGGCTTCGTTGAGTGGCACATCTTCGCCGGGCAGTTGCAGGGTGGAAGAAAGTATTGGCTCGCCCAGTTCTGCCAGCAAGGCTTGCACGATGGAATGCTCGGGCACGCGCAGGCCAATGCTGTCATGGCGTTTATGCAGCAGCCGCTTGGGCACTTCGCGCGTGCCTTTGAGAATGAAAGTGTAAGCGCCCGGCGTATGCGCTTTCAATAGACGAAACTGGGTGTTATTGACCTGCGCATATTTACCCAGTTCGGACAGATCGCGGCACACCAGGGTCAGATCGTGGCCTTCATCCAGCCCGCGCACCTTGAGCAATTTGATGGCCGCATCCTTGTCGCCGATGTG
>JAYUCZ010000279.1:0-15508 GCA_043740065.1 Thiobacillaceae bacterium
CAACGAAGAGCAACGCGGCCAGGCGACCCGAAAACCGTGCAATCGGATGCGTAGCGTTCTCACCCAACTGGTGAAGCTGCGCGTGACCTTGAAACTCAATACTCATGCGGTGTTCCTTGCGTTTTGGAGCGGTCAACTGCGGTTTTTAGGATTATTCCACAACCGGATGCTGCCAGTAGCGCACCCTTTGTTCGCGCCAGCGCTGGATGGTCACGCCGCGATCCGAAAAGCTCAGTCCGATCTGGCCATGCAGGTCGGTACGGTGCGCGATCGCACCCTGCGCACGAAAGCTTGCCAGCACCTCGGCATGTGGATGACCAAAACGGTTTCTCCTGCCACAGGAATAAACCACATACTGCGGGTTTACCTGGTCTACAAATTCTTTAATCGACGAAGTGCGGCTGCCATGATGACCGGCCATCAGCACCGTTGAAGGCAGTTTGTTCGCCACCCGCTCGGTCATTTCCAGTTCGCCGATTCTTTCGGCATCGGCGGTGAGCAGCAAGCTTTGTGTTGCCTGTGTAATTTTCAGCACACAGCTTTTGTTGTTGTCGCTGCGTCCGGGTTGAGCGTAGGCCATCTGCGGCGGATTGAGGATTTCAAATTTCACCCCGTCCCACTGCCAGTGCTGTCCGCGCACGCATTGAATCAATTTGACATGCGCGAATTCTCCGTCTCGCCCCCCGCCCATCCCCCGCTGGGAGAGGTGTGAAAATAGTGCATGGCCTTGCGACAAGGAGCTCATCAGCCAGCCGCTTTGCACGTCGCGCAGTACCGAAGCCGCGCCGCCGGTGTGGTCGCTGTCGCCATGGCTCAAAATCAACCCGTCCAGTTTTGCGATGCCCAATGCGCGTAAACGCGGCAGCACAATTTGCTGTCCGGCGTCATTGTCGCCAAACGCCGCGCCGGTATCGTAGAGCAGCGTGCGGTTGGCGGTGCGGACAAGAACGGCTGTACCCTGCCCCACGTCCAGCACTTCAGCCTCGAATGTGCCGGTTTCAGGCATGCCAACATGCGGAAACAGTAAAGGCAAAAACATCAGGCCGCCCAGCCAGCGCAGCGGAAAACCCGGCATCAGCAGCCAGGCCGAACCAAACACGGCCAGTAGCAGCGCGGACATCCTGGGCGCGGGTAGCGCCCAACTTGCCCAAGAAAAAGCCGACATCCATTGCAGCACTATATCCACGCCCTGCATGAGCCAGGCCGCCAGGTGCAAGAATGGCGAGAAGAACATACCCAGCAAGGTCAACGGCACAATTCCCCAACTGACAACAGGAATGGCCAGCGCGTTGGCTAGCGGTGAAATGGCGGAAACCTGCTGAAACAACAACAGCAAAGCGGGAGCCAGCGCAAGGGTGACGGCGGCCTGAGCGCGTATCCATGCGACAATTTTGCCACTACTGCCCACCAGTCCAAGCAGCGTGAGCAGCATCGCGGCGACCGCGCCAAACGACAGCCAGAAGCCAGTAGCCAGAACCGCCCACGGGTCAATCAGCAACACCACAAACAGCGCCAGCACCAACAGGGAAAACGGACGCGGCACACGTTGCATCCAGAACCCCAGCACCAGCACGGTGAGCATGAACAAGGTACGTTGCGCAGGAATCTGAAATCCGGCCAGCAGGGTGTAAATCAACGCGGCCAGCCAACCCAACAACAGCGCGGCACGGCGTGCGGGCAGCCGCAACACCAGCGCGGGAATGCGCCGCCACAGCGCATACACCAACCCGCCTACCAGCACTGCAAACAACGTGATATGCAGCCCGGAAATGCTCATCAAATGATTGGTTCCGGTGCGGTTGTACACGCGCCAGTTAGCATGTGGAATGCTGTTCTGGTCGCCCACCGCCAGCGCGACAATCACGCCGGTTTGCGAGTGGTTGCCCAAACTGGCATGAATTTCTCCACGCAACTTGTCGCGCAGCGCCTGAAGCTGATCCAGCGGAAGCAGGCTGCGGCCTATCCGCAGCGCCTCCGGCTGTTTGCGCACCGTGCCAGTAGCACGAATGTTGTGTGCGAGCAGCCAGGCTTCGTAATCGAAGCCGTTGGGGTTGGCCGTACCGTGTGGGCGCTTGAGGTGCAAGGTAAATTGCCAGCGTTCCCCGGCTTTCAGGCGCTCTAAAATAGCGCGACCGTTCCATTCCGGTGCAGGCCAGGTCAGGCGAACTTGCATGGGAACTTGCGCACCTGGGGTCAGGATGCGTTCTACCCGAAAGTTGAAGCGTTCGCCTTGCGTGTCACGGTCTGGCAAGTCGGCAACCACCCCCTCCACGCGCACATCCACACCCTGCCAGGCCCAAGGCAGCGCATCCGCCATTCGCATTTGCGCACGCCAGCCAGCATAAGCAAAACCAACCGCCACACACGCAAATGCGATCAGCGCCAGACGCGAATAACGCCGCCAATCCTGTGTGCTGTCGGGTAAAAAAAACGGCGCAACGAAAAGCGGCAACGCCCACAACCAGCGAACATCGGGCAATTGTGGCTGTTGTTGCAACAGCCACACACCCAATGCGAAGGCCAGCAGAGAAACTCTCAAAGAGGGATGAGTCGCCCGTCCACCAAATGCAACTGACGATCCATTCTTGCCGCAAGGCCAGGGTCGTGCGTAACGATGACCAGACTGGTACCGATGTCTTTTTGCAATTCCAGCATCAGACCAAACACTGTGTCGGCGGTGTGGCGATCCAGATTGCCGGTTGGCTCGTCTGCCAGCACGCAGGCTGGGCGCGTCACCAGTGCGCGGGCAATGGCGGTGCGTTGACGTTCGCCACCAGAAAGCTCGGATGGTAAATGGCTTAGGCGATGTTCCAGACCCACCTGTTTCAACACACTTGCGGCAGTGGCGAGTGCCTGATGCCTGTCTTGCCGCCGGATCAACAGCGGCATGGCGACGTTTTCCACCGCACTAAATTCGGGCAACAAATGATGAAACTGATAGACAAAACCCAACGCCTGGTTGCGCAAGGTGCAGCGCTGGGTTTCAGACAACCCAAACGGATCGCGCCCAAGCAATTGCACTGTGCCGCCGCTTGGCACATCCAGCCCGCCCAGCAAATGCAGCAAGGTAGATTTACCCGAGCCTGATGCGCCAACAATGGCAGTAGATTCAGCTTTGTTGATGCAAAGGTCAACGCCTGCCAAAACCGGCACTTCCAACTTGCCCTGAAAATAGCTTTTCTTCAGGCCGCTGCATTGCAAAATGACGTTATTCATATCGCAGGCACTCCGCCGGATTCAGCCGCGAAGCGCGCCAGCTTGGGTAAATTGTCGCCAACAAGGTCAGCACAAATGACACGCTGGCGATAATGCCGACATCGTTCCAGTCCAGCTTGGAAGGCAGTTCGCTGATGGTATAGACCTCGGCAGGAAACAGATCCATGCCCAGCGCCCGCTCGATCAACGGCACGATGGTTTCAAGATTGAGCGCGCCCAACACACCCAAAGAGACACCAATCAACGTACCAAATACGCCGATAAACGCGCCCTGAATAATAAATATCTGCATGATGCTGCCGGGTCTTGCACCCAGCGTGCGCAAAATGGCGATATCCGCACGTTTGTCCGTTACCGCCATCACCAGCGTGGACACAATATTGAACGCCGCCACCGCCACAATCAGCAGCAGGATTAAAAACATCATGCGTTTTTCAATCGCCACGGCGCGGAAGAAATTGGCGTGGCTTTGCGTCCAGTCCGACACAAAATGCTCGGACATTTGCCGCGCCAAGTCGCGGCTGACAAAAGGTGCGCGGAAAATGTCGTCAATTTTGAGCCGCAGCCCCGACACCGAATCCCCCAGCCTCGCCAGCTTTTGCGCATCCCGCAAGTGAATCAGCGCCAGCCCGGAGTCGTACTCGAACATGCCCGCCTGAAAAATCCCCTGCACGGTAAATTGCTTCATGCGCGGCAACATCCCGGCAGGTGTGATGTTGCCCTGCGGGGTAATCACCGTAATCTTGTCGCCGACACCTGCGCCTAGCGCCTGCGCTAGTTCATAGCCGAGAATAATCCCCCACTCGCCCGCTTGCAGGCGCTCCAACCTTCCCACTTTCATGCTGGCGGCCAGGTCGGTTACTTGCGCTTCTTCCGTTGGAAGAATGCCGCGCACCACCGCGCCGCGCACATTCCCGCCCAGCGCCAGCATGGCCTGGTTCATTACAAACGGCGCACTGGCGATCACTTCTGGATTGGTTTTGGCTTGACCAGCGACCTGTTGCCAGTCGGTCAATGTGTTGTCGATGCCGGTAATTTCCACATGCGAAGCCACGCCCAGAATGCGCGTGCGCAGTTCTTCCTGAAACCCGTTCATCACCGACAACACGATAATCAGCGCCGCCACACCCAGCGTAATGCCGGCCATGGACACAATCGAAATAAACGAAATGAAGTGGTTGCTGCGCTTGGCGTGGGTGTAACGCAGGCCAACCAGAAGTTCGTAGGGTTTCACTGGCTATGTTTTCTTGGCGGCATTTATTTGGCGGTCGCATTAAATGCGTCGTGAACCTTGTCTGCCCACTTCAACATCCACTCATCGCACTGACAAGTTTGGTGGCGCTCGGACAGTATCTTTGCAAAGCTCACAATCTGGCGTCCGTATTCTTCCGGCTGCTTGTCGCGGATGGCCATAATGTTCACCAGATGATCGCACTCGCCATCGGTCAACAACGCCGGACATTGCGGATGCCTGGCAAAAGCGGAAGCACTCATCAACAAACTTGCACACAAACCAGCCAGGATTAAACCGCGCATAATGCCTCCCTCCAACGCACGAACAAGAGGGCGTAGCATAGCAAAATCGCACGCCCATTAGCTGTTGAAAAGAACAAAACCGCCATGCAACTTGTCATCCCCGCGCTTTTCCAGACCAACCGCCTGCTCGACATGATGGGCGAGCCGCACCTGCCCAGTCTGGATAGACTGCTGGCGCGTGGACGCATCGAAACCATCCCGCCCACCAGCCCTGACATAACCAGCCCTCACATAACCAGCCTCGACGATTGGCTGTGCAATGCGTTGGGCATCGCCCGGCAACAGGACTTTCCCATCGCGGCAATTTGCCTGGCGGCAGAAGGCAACAACCCCGACCAAGACAACTGGCTACGCGCCGACCCCGTGCATGTGCGCATCGGTCGCGACCAACTCATCCTGTCCGACATCCCCAGCCTGACAGACGACGAAGCCGCGCAATTATGCGCAGCGCTGGCCATGCACTTTGGCGAAGACTTCTCGCCCACCATCACCCGCACCGGCGCATGGATCGTGCAGGCAAACAGCCACACCAATATTTCCACCACCGCGCTGTCCAGCGCCATCGGCAAGCATATCGACCCCCTGCTGCCCAAAGGCGCGGATGCCATGCACTGGAAAAGACTGCTCAACGAAATTCAAATGCTGCTGTTCGCCCACCCCGTCAACCAGGCACGCGAAGCCCGGGGCTTGCCCGCCGCCAACTCCGTCTGGCTATGGGGCGGCGGGCATTTGCCGAGCATGCCGGATTCATCCGCAAAACCCGCCATCATGACCAGCCACCCACTTGCGCAAACCCTCGCCAAGTTTGCAGGCGCGGAACTGCACCCCATGCAAACCGCCTGGTCTGCCGACTTACGCGCCAACCTATTGATTTTGGACCAGCCCCATACCGCCCTGCAACGCGGCGACTTCGCAGCTTGGCTGGATGCCATCAAGGCGCTGGAAAAAAACTGGCTGCAACCGCTATTCGATAGCAAACAAGCCTTGCAACTACACGACCCCGTGGCAGGCAAAAGCCTGGTCTGGAAAAATTCAGATCGCTGGAAGCTCTGGCGCAGACCGCAAAAACCGAGGCGACAGCCGTTTGGAATTGAAACGCCCGGCACGGCTGCACACGCGGTTGCGAACGTCGATGAATTTGGAAATCGGTATTAGGCAGGCCGTCAATTGATCCACACACACCCCATTTAATACTGGACTTTTTGGCACATGAATATACGTTTATAAAACGGTTCACCGTTATATGTACATATTTCTTACAAAAATCCCAAGAGAGGGCATTGCAAAATGAATAATGAAATTGATTCCAAGCAGAGTCTGGATATTCAGCAAGCCCGCAATCTTGCCAACACCACAAAAAGCGTACCGCAGATGGAGAGTTCCACTCCACGGTGGTTCATGCAGATGCTGCCGTGGGTCAATCTGGAAGCGGGGACATTCCGGGTCAACCGTCGAAAAACCGTGGTACGCCCAAGTATCAAGGTACCGCTTCCGGCTCAGGGCGGGGTAGATAAACTACTTGGCGAACACCTGAAGGGCATTTCACTGTTCGAAAATTGTGAAGCTGCCTTTCTGGACGATCTGGCAACGAAGTTCCAGAGCGAGAGTTTTCCGATGGGTCAGCCAGTGATGCGCAGGGGCGATCCCGCCGACAAGTTTTACATTCTTGCCGAAGGAAAAGTCGAGGTGAGCGATGTCAGCGACCATGGCGACAGGGTGCGCCTGTCGATGCTGACCGAAGGCGACTACATCGGCGAGATCGCCTTGCTGCGCGGCGTTGACCGCACGGCGAATGTGGATACCGTAACGCCCTGTGTGTTTCTGACGCTTAGTCGTCAGGATTTCCTCGCGGCACTTGATGCCGTAGCAGGTCTGCGCAAGACCATCGAAAAAGGCATAGAGCACCGCGAGCGTGAAAGCCAGAAAATCAATGAGTATGGCGAAAGAAAAACGCATATCACGACGGCTGCCGATGGTGAGCCTGTCGTCGAAGGCATCCATATCGAATATGAAGAGCAACCCCGCGAACTTTCCTTGCACTCGATGCAGACCGTCGTGCAAATTCATACGCGCATCGCCGATCTGTACAACACCCCGCATAACCAGGTTCAGCAGCAGCTGCGCCTGACGGTTGAGGACATGAAGGAGCGGCAGGAATGGGAGATGATCAACAATCCCGAATTCGGCCTGTTGAACAACGTCGCATCGAACATGCGCGTTCCCACGCGCAAAGGCCCGCCGACACCGGACGATTTGGATGAATTACTGTCGATGGTGTGGAAGGAGCCCGCTTTCTTTCTGGCGCATCCCAAAGCGATCGCGGCATTTGGACGCGAATGCACGCGCCGTGGCGTGCCCCCACCCACCGTGCAGTTGTTCGGCTCTTCATTCATTACCTGGCGCGGCTATCCCCTTTTCCCCTGCGACAAATTGTTGGTGGACGGGAAGGTCAAACCGACACGGTCTTCAGGAAAAACCAGCATCCTTCTGGTACGCGTGGGTGAAGACAAGCAAGGCGTGATCGGTTTGCATCGGACTGGCCTGCCTTGCGAGTATCTTCCCAGCCTGTCAGTGCGCCTGATGGGAATCAGCCAGCAATCAATAGAAGAATATCTGGTAACGATGTACTTCTCGCTGGCGATACTCACCGATGACGCAGTCGCCTGCCTGGAGAACGTCGAGATCGGCAATTACCATGAGTACAGGTGACCGGTTTGTAAGGCCAGCCACGCCGAGTGCTGACATGACAGTACCAGGGGGCGCGTCGCTCGACGAACGCCAGCTTGAGCAGATGATGAACAGGATATATTGGGGGGAAGCCGCACGGGCGACCGACCACGCAAGCACCTCACCCGCCAAGAAACCGCACGTGCATTTTGAGCAGTTTTCCGGACGTGGTGACAGGTTTGTCATGCCTGCTCCAGTGGCGCTCGCACGGGAGTCTTGCCTCGATACGGTTCAACCCTACTGGCTTGAGGGCAGACAAGCCGTCTTGCCCCCGTACTGGATGCCCGCTGGCGCAAATCGCAGCGAGGCCCAATCATGGCAAACGCCGGGGTTTGATGTGCATGCCGTACGCAAGGATTTCCCGATCTTGCAACAGCGCGTCAATGGCAAACCGCTGGTGTGGCTGGACAATGCGGCAACCACGCAAAAACCGCGTGCGGTGATTGAGCGCATCAGCAAATTCTACGCAGAAGAAAATTCCAATGTGCATCGCGGCGCTCATGAACTGGCCGCACGCGCCACCGATGCCTACGAGGCTGCGCGCGAGAAGATCAGGCGGTTTCTGGGCGCATCTACGGTCGAGGAAATCATCTTTACACGCGGAACGACCGAGTCGATCAACCTGGTTGCGCAGACCTACGGCAAGCAAAACCTGGGGCGTGGCGACGAAATCATCCTCATCGAATATGAACACCACGCCAACATCGTGCCATGGCAACACGTGGCCCGCGAAACGGGTGCGGTCATCCGGGTGGCACCCATCCTGGACAGCGGTGAGATCGACCTTGTCGCCTACGAAAAACTATTCACCCCTCGCACCCGCCTGGTCGCCATCGGCCATGTTTCAAATGTGCTCGGCACCATCGCGCCCGTGCGCGACATGATCGCCACAGCCCACCACCACGGCGCTGTCGTACTGGTTGACGGGGCGCAATCGGCTCCGCATTTCCCGGTCAACGTGCAGGAAATGGATGCCGATTTTTTCGTGCTGTCCGGGCACAAGCTGTTCGGCCCCACCGGTGTCGGCGTGCTTTACGGAAAACGCCATCTGCTCGACGACATGCCGCCATGGCAGGGGGGCGGCAACATGATCCGGCAAGTGACCTTCGAGCACACCACCTACAACGACGTGCCCGCAAAATTTGAAGCGGGAACGCCCATCCTGGCAGGTGCCGTGGGTCTTGGAGCCGCGATCGACTACCTTGACCGGATCGGTTTTGCCAATGCCGCCCGCTACGAAGACGAATTATTGATGTACGCACAAGAACGGCTGGCGGCCATTCCTGGGATACGGATGATCGGAACCGCGCGCCACAAGGCAGGCGTTTTGTCCTTCGTCGCAGACAAAGTTGAACCGGCAGAGTTTGGACAGCTACTGAACCGTGAAGGCATTGCGGTCAGGGTGGGGCACCATTGCGCCCAACCCGCGCTGGCGCATTATGGACTGAAGGAGTCGGTGAGACCTTCGCTGGCTTTTTACAACACCCGGGAAGAAATTGATTTTCTGGTCGATACCGTAAGCCGGGCGGTCAAATCAAGGTGATCCTTGAGCACATAATCCTTGAGCAGGCCGTTCTCGCCAATCAGGTCTTCGGGCTTCTTGTAGTCAGCCAGAAGGCTGACCGTTCCCTGCCGAATGACCGTTTACCCAAAAATTCTTATACCCACAAGGAAAGCGCTGAATAAATCAGCGCTTCCACAACTCAAAACCCTGCATTTTTCTGCAACATCTTCTCTTTAAGTGCTTGATCCCAGGCACAAGGGCAGACTTCGGCGCGCTCGGCTATGAGCTTGCGCATTTTTTCGTCTAGTTGATTTAGCGCGATGTTGTCGCCGCGCTTTTCCAGACCAGCGCGGGCTTTCACCCAGTGATTGCATTCGTTCTGGGTCAGCAGCATGGTGGAGTAGCCGTCGCGGCAAGCGACATCGTCCATCGCCATTGCGGTAGAAGAAGCCGAAGCAAACAAGAGGCCGACTAACAGGCTCAAGGTCATCGATTTCATCACTCACCTCCCCAATCAAACGATCCAGGCGGATCAAATCCAGCGATTCTGCCTAACTCACACGCAAGGAATATGCCTACACGTTTAACTGACAGGTGACGAGATTACTGTTTGATTGTTAAGAGGAAATGACGGCGCGAAGAATTTTTTATGCCAGGTGCGGCAAGGAAGATAGCACCATCAATGCGCGAAGGCTTCCAGCCTGCACCAAATTAGTGAACGCTTAGACCGGCTCTGCCCACAGGTCGTGGTCGCTGGCATCGGTGATGCGCACTTGCACGAAATCGCCGGGGTTCAGCCCTTCTACACCCTGAATGAACACCACGCCGTCGATCTCCGGCGCGTCGCCGGGGGAGCGGGCGACGACATCGCCGTCTTCGTCGATTTCGTCCACCAGCACGGTCATTTCGCGGCCAATTTTTGCTTCCAGTCGGCGGGCGGAAATTTCGGCCTGTTTTTCCATGAAGCGTGCCACGCGTTCCTGTTTGATTTCTTCCGGCACGGCATCGGGTAACTCATTGGCGATTGCGCCATCCACCGGCGAATAGGCGAAGCAGCCAACGCGGTCGAGTTGGGCTTGGTCGAGGAAACCAAGCAGCTCCTCAAATTCGGCTTCGGTTTCGCCGGGAAAGCCGGCAATAAAGGTGGAACGTAAAGTTAAATCCGGGCAGGCTTCGCGCCAGGCTTTGATGCGATCCAGGGTTTTTTCCGCCGCAGCCGGGCGTTTCATCAACTTTAAAATGCGCGGGCTGGCGTGCTGGAAGGGAATATCCAGATACGGCAGCACCCGGCCTGCTTGCATGAGCGGAATCACTTCGTCCACATGCGGGTACGGGTACACGTAATGCAGGCGCACCCACACGTCGAGTTCGCCGAGTGCCGACACCAGTTCGGTCATGCGGGTTTTGAGCGGCTTGCCGTTCCAGAAACCGGTGCGGTATTTCACGTCCACACCGTAAGCGCTGGTGTCTTGCGAGATCACCAACAATTCCTTTACGCCGGATTTGACCAAGGCTTCGGCTTCGTTCATGACCTCGCCCACCGGGCGCGAAACCAGATCGCCGCGCAGGGACGGAATAATGCAGAAAGTGCAGCGATGATTGCAGCCTTCGGAAATTTTCAGGTAAGCGAAATGTTTGGGCGTAAGACGCACACCCTGCGGCGGAATCAGGTCGGCATAGGGGTCGTGCGGTTTGGGCAACTGCGCGTGAACAGCGGCCATCACTTCATCGGTGGCGTGTGGGCCTGTCACCGCCAGCACCGAAGGATGCGCCAGTCTAACCACATTGCCTTTCGCACCCAGGCAGCCGGTGACGATAACCTTGCCGTTTTCGGCCAGCGCTTCGCCGATGGCATCCAGCGATTCTTCCACGGCCGAATCAATAAAGCCGCAGGTGTTGACCACCACCACATCGGCATCCTGATACGACGGCGAAATCAGGTAGCCCTCGGCACGCAACTGGGTCAGAATTCGTTCCGAATCCACGGTAGCCTTGGGGCAACCCAGGCTAACAAAGCCGACCTTGGGGATGTGCTGACTGACTTTCATTTGTATCCTTGATGAGTTGACCTTGATGAGTTGACCGTATGTCACAGCAAGAAAATTGCCGCAACATACGCTGCAAAAGCAGCTTGATAACACAGGGATGCACGCCTGTCCAAGTTTGTCTTATGCGATACTGCTCCGATTTGATCGCGTTGCAAGCTAGCAGCCTGTCGGACTTGAAGAATCGAAGCGAAAATTCGGCTGGGTGAGGGCAGATTTTCACGCTTTTCAAGCCAATAGTTGTTCTATTGGCGCAGGAAAGCGGGGAAATATGCACCAGCCAGGCGGATTTGCAGCCGATTCCCTTCAGGTCTGACAGGCTGCTAGGCCAGCACAGGAATTCAATATGAATACGCCACATATCGTCATCATCGGCTCGGGGTTTGCCGCGCTTACCGCCGTGCGCGCGCTGCGTCGGCGCAACCAGGATGTACGCATTACTCTCGTCGCACCCAAGGCCGAGCTGATGTATTACCCCAGCCTGATCTGGGTGCCAGCCGGTTTACGTCGCGGTGCGGATTTGCACATTGACGTGTCGGGCTTTCTGGCCGAACAGCGGATCGAATTTCATGCCGGACGCGTCACCGGCCTGCAAGATGGTGGGCGCACACTGCTGACCGATAACGGCACACTAAGCAACGATGCGCTGCTGATCGCCAGCGGCGGGCGTTTTCTCAAGGGCATGCCCGGCATCGAGCACGCGCTGACAATTTGCGAAGGTTCATCGGCGGCGGAAGCGATCCGCGAACGTCTGGCTAAAATGGGCGGCGGCACGATTGCATTCGGCTTTGGCACCAACCCGAAAGAACCAGGCGCAATGCGCGGCGGCCCGATGTTTGAACTGCTGTTCGGTATCGACACGCTGTTGCGCAAACAGGGCCGGCGTGAGCAGTTCAAGCTGGTGTTCTTCAATGCTGCAAAAGAGCCGGGCAAGCGCCTGGGCGACAAGGCCGTGGCCGGGCTGCTGCGCGAAATGCAAAAACGCGGCATCACCACCCATCTTGGCCACAAACCCACCGGCTTTGAGGCCGACAAGGTCAAAACCGAAGGCGGCGACATTCCCGCCGAGCTGATTCTGTTCATGCCCGGCATGACCGGGCCAGGCTGGGCAAGCGAAGCCGGATTGCCGCTGTCTGACGGCGGCTTCTTTCAAGCCGACACACATTGTCAAGTGGTCGATGCGGAGAAGGTTTACGTGGCAGGCGATTCAGGCAGCTATCCCGGGCCAGACTGGCTGCCCAAGCAGGCGCACATCGCAGACTTGCAGGCAAAAGCCGCTGTCGAAAATCTGTTACTGGCGCTGGCGGGCAAGCCGCCGGTCGCACGTTTCAAGGCCGAGCTAATCTGTATTGTCGATACGCTGGATCGCGGCATGTTGGTTTATCGGGACGAAAAGCGCGCCATCATGCTGCCACCGTGCCGGTTGTTTCATTGGGCCAAGCGCTTCTTCGAATGGCAGTATTTACGTCCCTATCGCAAAGCTGGCCGCAAAACTGGCCGCACTTAATCCATGTACGTCGTATTGATTGCGTTGCTTTACGTACTGATGATGATGGTGGTCACGTCCGAATCCATCTTCAATGGCGTGATGATTTTGCTGATTGGCGGCGCGCTGATTGCGCTGATGTTTTATTTGCTGGATACGCCGCGCCGCATCCGTTCACGGCGCATGATTGAACAGGCCGACCAGGCTGATGAGGCCAATCCCCGCGCCGATGAGTAGCACCTGTTCCAGCGTGGCGGAAAGCTCCGGACGTTTATGCAGGCCGGGAATCAGGTCGGCTACCGCCACGTAAATCATGCTGGCGGCGGCTATGCCCAGCAGGTAGGGCGTGAATTCACTCATCCCCTCCAGCGCCACATAACCGAGCAAGCCACCCACCACCATCGCCAGGCTGGACAGCAGGTTGAAAAACATCGCGCGAGATTTGCTGTAGCCGGAATGCAGCAGCACCAGAAAATCGCCCACTTCCTGCGGCAGTTCGTGGGCAATGATGGCCATGGCAGTGACGATACCAAGCTGGGTATCGGCCAAAAATGCGCCCGCAATCAAGATGCCATCCACAAAGTTGTGAAAGGTATCGCCTACCAGAATCATCAAACCGGCGCGATTTTGTCCTTGGTCATGCCCATGATTGCGCTGTTGGAAATGTGCATGGTCATGCGCTTCCACACCATGCACTTCGCAGGTTTCGTGATGGCAATGCCGCCATAGCACCAGTTTTTCCAGCACAAAGAAAACCAGCAGGCCAGCCAAAATGGAAATCGCCACAGATTTCGCGTGACCATGTTCGAGGGCGTGTGGAAGCACTTCCAGAAACACCGCACCCAGCAGCGTACCCACCGCAAAGCTCACCAGACGCGGCACCCAGGCGGGTCGTGCGGCAAAGGAAAAAGCGCCCGCCAGCAGCACGCTGAGTATGCCGCCCAGCAAGGTGGAGGCTATGATCCAAGTCAATGTGGACATAAACGGGATTGGGTTTGAGAGAACGGCGGATTATCCCAGATAATCCGGGATTAATCGGGATGCGTCATCCAGATCAGCGAGGCCATGCGTCCCGTGGCCCTATCGCGGCGGTAGGAATAAAACCGGGATAGCTGCGTAAACGTGCAAAATCCACCGCCGTATATCTTGCTCACCCCTGCACGCTGCAATCGCAAACGCGCCAGAAGATAAATATCAGCCCACCATTTACCGGGCAAGCCGGGCTTGAATGCGCCGCTGGTTTCAGGTAAGTCGCCGACAAAGGCGGCTCGGACTTCTTCGCCCACTTCAAACGCTTGCGGGCCAATTGCTGGTCCCAGCCAGGCAAGGATGTCCGCCGGGGCGACGTGCATGGCATTGAGCGTGGTTTCCAGAACCCCGGTTGCCAGCCCGCGCCAGCCTGCGTGCGCCGCCGCCACTACCGTTCCGCCCTGATTACAAAACAACACCGGCAGGCAGTCTGCGGTCAGCACAGCGCTAACGGTATTGGTTTGGAAAGCGACGCTGGCATCGGCCTCTACGGCTTCCGTCAGGCTATCGGCGCAGGCAACCGCCACACCATGCACCTGTTTGAGCCACTTGGGTTCGGACGGGCAGAATTCGCGCAGTGCTGCGCGGTTGCTTGCCACCGCTGCCGGATCATCGCCAACATGGTCGCCCAGGTTGAAACTGTCATAAGGAGGCAAGCTTGCGCCGCAAGTATTAATGTAGCCCGGCGGGCTTGCGCCGCCCGCACGGGTAGTAACCAGTGCGCGGATATTTGGGGGCGCTGGCCACCGAGGGTAAATGTGGGGCGGGCAAATATGTGGCGGGCAAATAAACGATTCAGCCACCCCAGGTGCCGCCCTGACGCATGACTTCCAGCAGGTTATCCATATCCTGCGGTAGTGGAATCGCCCATTCCATGCGCTCGCCCGTGTAAGGATGGGTCAGCGCCAGCCGGGTGGCATGCAGCGCCTGGCGCGGAAACGCCATGCCGCGCCCACGTCTGACATTGGAATAGGTTTTGTCGCCCACCAGCGGATGGCCGATATGCTTCATATGCACGCGAATCTGGTGCGTGCGCCCGGTTTCCAGACTGCATCTGAGCAAGGTCGCGCTGGGAAAACGCTCTTCCACCAGGTAATGCGTGATGGACGGTTTGCCCATGGCATGCACCGCACGTTTGGTGCGGTGGATAGGGTCACGCGCCAGCGGCGCATCGACTGTACCCGGGCCGTCAATTTCGCCTTGTACCAGTGCCAGATACTCGCGCTTGACCGAGCGGCTTTGCATTTGCCGCACCAGGTCGGTATGCGCCTTGAGGGTTTTTGCCGCCACCATCAAGCCGGAGGTGTCCTTGTCCAGACGGTGAACGATGCCGGCACGCGGCAAGTCCGCCGCGCCTTGCGTGTGATGCAACAAGGCATTCAACAAGGTTCCCTGGTGGTTGCCGTTGCCGGGATGCACCACCAACCCGGCTGGCTTGTTGATGATGATGATGGCCGGGTCTTCGAACACGATGTCCAGCGGCAAATCCTCCGGCTCGTCCGGCAAAGTAACGGGGTCGGCCTCCGGAAATACGGTAATGGATTCACCGCCCCAGAGCTTGTCGCGCACACCGGGCGCTTGCCCGTTTACCAGCACATTGCCGGTGCGTATCCAGTTTTGCAAGCGGTTACGAGAATAGTCCGGCAACAGGGTCGCCAGCACCTGATCAAGGCGGATGCCCGCCAAGGCCTCGGGCACTTCTCCATGCCAGGGCTCGGGGGCGGAATTTCCCTTATAATCGCCTTCGTCTCCCAACTCTTCGTCAGTCATGCCCTTGAAACTCCTGAATTCTGCCCTGAGAAATTCTGCCCTGAGAAATTCTACCTTGAGCAAACTAAACCGGCGCCTTCTGAATCGCCAAGCCGCTCTGATTCGATCCGGGCTAATTGCCGTTGCAATCACAGTAAGCCTGTCCGGCTGCGGCTTGCTGCCCGAGGCAAAAGACGAAACCGCTGGCTGGTCTGC
>JAYUCZ010000280.1:0-6781 GCA_043740065.1 Thiobacillaceae bacterium
GGCGAGCAGTTCGTCCGCATAGGTGCGGCAACGGCTTGCATCGCCCGCCGCCAGCGCAATCTCGGCCAGCCCGTCGAGACAGCGAACCATCAAATAGCGTTCCGAATCGCAGCGCGTGTGTTCAAGCGTGGCTTGCAGCGATGAAATGTCGATTTCTTGCCCCAGCCGTGAGCCTGCAACGGCAAGGTGCGTGTCGATCGCGGCACGCCAGTACAGGATGCCTGACTTGTGCCCGAGCGCGAGCCCGCGCTGCATTTGTTCAAGCGTTTGTTCGTTCAAACCAAGGTCGAGCAGGAGATGGCCGATGAAATCGTAGGCGATGAGCTGATAACGCACCTGATTGAGGCTCTCCAGCCAGCGCAGGGTTTTTTGCATCCCTGTCCACGCCTCGCCATAGTGGCCGGTGCAGGCACGGGCATGATCGAGGCCGAGCAGCGTCGGCCCGAAGTGCCACTGCAAATCTGCGCTGCGTGCGATGCCGAGCGCCGCCTCAAAATTTTCTACGGCGCGCGGGTAGTCGCCAAGCCCTTTGCTGCCAAGGCAGGCGTGGCCGATCATCATCAGGTTTTCAGACTCGTAGCTCTTGTCGCCAATGTTGCGCGCCAGTTCGATTGAGCGGATGTAGCACGCGATTGCCGCCGCCGGTTCCACGTTGGCAAAGTGCGCTTCGCCGCGACCGTGGTAAGCCTGCACGGCGACCAGATCGGTGCAGGCCGTGCGCGTGCAGATTTCGACCGCTTGCTGGTGGAAGCGAATCGCCTGATCGTTTTGCCCGCTGCTCCACGCGACCGTACCAAGGTGATAAAGGGTGTCGGCGGCGTGGCGTTCGTCGCGCATGGCAAGCGACTCCGCCAGCGCTTCGTTAAGGCACGCGGTTGCGGCCTCGTAATCGTCTGCGCGGCGATAGGCCATGCCCAGTTGGATCAGCGCGTCGCGGGTTTTTTCGCGTTCGCCGCCAGTGCGCAGCGCGGCGATCACCAGGCGCATGTCGGCCACCGCGCCTTGCGTTTGTCCGGCCTGCGCACGCGCCGCGCCGCGCTGCTCAAAGAGAGCCAGGCGCTGTTGCGCGTCGAGTGACTGCGGGTGCGCTTCGGACACGGCGACCGCGCGATCCAGCCAGTGCAGCGCATCGCGCAATGCGAACAGCGCCTGTGCGCGTTCTCCCGCAAGCACCAGATAATGCAGTGCCTTTGACCAGACGTGGGCGCGTTCGTAGTGTTCGGCAAGCTGGCCGTCGCGTTCGTGCGCAATGTGATTGCGCGTGGTGTCGTCGTCGCATTCCAGCGATTCAGCTACCGACTGATGCAGCAGCCTGCGCCGCGCCCCGCCGATGTCGTGATAGACCACTTCGCGCAGCTTGTCGTGGCTGAAGTCGTACACGCCGCCCTGCGCCTCCTCGCGCAGCAAACGACGCTTGACCAGAGCTTCCAGCGCATCCAGCAACGCCATCTCAGGCGCACGCGTCACGTTAAGCAAGGTGTCAAAATCGAAGCGTCGGCCCAGTACTGCGGCAGTGTCGAGAATTGGCCGGAGCGCTTTTGGCACGTGCGCAAGGCGCACACGCACGGCGGCACGCAAGGCATCCGGAAGCAATCCGGGTGCGCCGGTGTTGCTTGATTCCAGTTGCGTCTCTCCGTCGGACAAGGATTGCAGGATCGAAATCAGGAAAAACGGATTGCCTTCGGTTTCGCGATGCAGGCGTTCGGCCAGGCTTGGTGCATCAAGATTCATCCCGTGGTTCGCATCAGCAAACGCCGCGACCAGGCGCTCGGTGTCGGCATAAACCAGTCGGGAAAGCGGCATATGGCGCGCGTGGGTATCGCGGCGCAAGCTCTCGACCAGTTGTGCAAACCGCTCGTCGCTATCAACCGCTTCATCACGATAAGCGTAAATCACCAGCACCGGGCGCTGGGCGGCGTGGCGTGCGAGGGTGTGCAGCACTTGCGCGCTGGCATCGTCGGCCCACTGGATATTGTCCACCATAAGAACCAGCGGACGACCGCCCCGTGAAGCCTCAAGGAGTTGATCCACGGCACGTGACAGACGCGTCTGCCGCGCCTCGGGAAAATCGTTCGACAACTGCGGCAAGCCTGGAATGCGCTCGCCAATCTCCGGCACCAGCGCGGCCAGCTCGGCCAGCGACACGGGCGACAAGCTATGCAAGGCGACGGATGATATGCGGTCGAGCGCGTGCGAGATGAGCTCGATCACCGGCTTATAGGGCATCGCACGCTCAATTTCGTAGCAATTCGTCGCCAGCGTCGGCAAGTCCTGGGCGCGTGCGTAGCACGCCACCTCGTACAACAGCCGGCTCTTGCCGATACCCGGCTCGCCTTCAATCAGAACAGTGTGGCCGCTGCCGGTAGTCAGTCGCGCAACCAGTCCAATCAGCAGGCCGTACTCATTGTTTCTGCCCACAAAAAGGCTGGCATCACGGGTGGCGCTAATGGGCGAATCCAGTGCGGAATGGGCGGAATGGACAACCGCTTCGAGTCCGGCATCCACTGGCGCAGATTCCAGTTGCCCATGCCTGGCGGCGTGCAGCGCACGCGCCGCCGCAAGAAAACCCTGCCGCTCCGCCTCGGGTATGGCTAGTGATTCTGCCAGCCGTTCGGCCAGCCGCCGCGACGGACGGCGCTCGTCGGCCTCGATCTTTCTGATGGTAAAACCCGAGCAGAAAACCCGCTGGCCGAGCGCCTCCTGGGTAAGATCCAGCGCACGCCGCCGCCGCCGCAACCAGTAGCCAAACGAATCGGTTCGCTCCTGCACCTCGCCCCCTTTGCTTGTTATGCGTTCGAGTCTACGCGATTTTGTCCCGCTTTTTGTCCCGCTTTGCGTGACCCAACCCGTGCGCCTTTGGCCTTAAATAGGTGTGTCGGTCGGCAACGCCCGACCCTCCCTCACCTCATTCAAGGAGCATCGCCATGTCAGCCGTCCTTTCCCCCTCCGCCCCCGCCGTTGACCTGGCAGCGGTGAAAAACAAGCAGCAACTGGCCTGGTCGTCCGGTGACTACGCCGTTGTTGGGACTACGCTGCAAATCGTCGGTGAGTCGCTGTGCGAGGCGCTCGACCTGCGTGCTGGTGAGCGCGTGCTCGACGTTGCCGCCGGTAACGGCAATGCGACGCTGGCCGCCGCACGGCGCTGGTGCGATGTGGTTTCGACCGATTACGTGCCGGCGCTGCTGGAACGCGCTCGTGCCCGCGCCAGCGCCGAAGGCTTGCCGGTGCAGTTCGAGCAGGCCGATGCCGAAAATCTGCCCTACCCCGAGCACAGTTTCGATGTGGTGCTGTCCACCTTCGGCGTGATGTTTACGCCGGATCAGGACAAGGCCGCTGCGGAAATGGTACGCGCCTGTAAACCCGGCGGGCGCATTGGTCTGGCGAACTGGACACCGGGCAGTTTTGTCGGCGAAATTTTCAAGACCATCGGGCGCTATCTGCCGCCAGCGACCGGGGTGAAATCGCCCGCGCTGTGGGGCACCGAGGCGCGGCTGCGCGAGTTGTTCGCCGCACAGATCGACAGCATCGCCATCGAACCCAGGCAATTTGCGTTTCGCTACCGCAGCGCCGCCCATTGGCTGGAGGTGTTTCGCACCTTTTACGGCCCGATGCACAAGGCGTTCGGCGCACTGGATGCGGCGCACCAGGAATCGCTCGCCGCTGATTTAATCGCTCTGGCCGAAAAATTCAATCGCGCCACCGATGGCACGCTGGTGGCACCGAGTGAGTACCTTGAGGTGGTCATCAAGCGCAAGTAACGCCATACGTTAATGAAACTAAAGGAGGTGTCTCATGTTCATGATCGACTATAAACAACTTAACTGGTGGTACTGGTTTGTAACGGCGTGCCTGTTGACTGCGGGTCTGGCGGGTGTCGAAGCGGGCTTCGTACTGGCGATTGGTCTGTCTCTGGTGCAGCTCATCCACTTCACGCTACGCGAGCAAAGCATGACGGCTTTCGCCGTGCAGGTCAGGTTCTGGTTTTTGATGCTGGTGCTGGCAGCGTATCCGGAGCCGATGCAGATCGTGTATTGGCTGCCTGCTGCGGGAACTTGGGCGCGGTCGGTATTTGGTTACTGTTTGATGGCGCGAACCTTGGCGCTCCTGCCATGGAACCGCCGTGAAGCGTTTTCAATCGAACTGGTGACAAGAACCTTCTTCTCCCGCCCGGTGCGCGGCAGCATCATGCAGGGGCTTCCGCCGGTTGGGCAAAATCATCCGGCGCAGCCCAACGCAATGATTTAACCCGGTGTCATTATTTAATTTAAGGAGCGACAAAATGAGCCACATTAGCGATGTCATGATTCATATCAACGAGTCCCTGGATGCAGAAGCACGCACCGCCCTCGAAAATACCATGCGCAAGGTCGAGGGTGTCGTCTCGCCAGGGTTTAACGCAGGTAAGGCGCATCTGCTTCTAATCACCTATAACACGGAGACCACCACCACGGCGGCTTTGCTGGGTAAGGTTCGGGAGGCAGGCTACACCGGTCAGGCGGTGGGGATGTAAACGCGGCGGCTCGGAGACGAGCCGCGATGTGTCGCGTGCAACTATTAAAAACAAAGGAGCCTGATATGTCTGCGCGATTGTTTTCGTTTGTTGGCAGCGATGTCGGTCTTTGGCGTGTAACGGATACAACGGTCATCGCAGGCGAGCCGCTGCCTGCGGCGAAAAGGCTCAACATTGTCGCCGGTGCAGCGCCTCCATGCGACTCACATACCGCCTGGGTTTTGCATGGCATCACCAGCAATGAGCGCTATGTTGATCGCGGGGAAAAAACCCAAATCGTGGCCAAACTGCTTGATCTCGGCCGCGCCGAGGCAATCTGTGGGGCGCTGATCCCGATTCGCAAGAGCGAAGCCTGGTGGGCGCTCACGCAGGACGAACGCATGGATATTTTTAAAGCGCAATCTCATCACACCCAGATCGGACTTCAGCACTTTCCTGAGTTGGCACGCAGGCTGCACCACTGCCGCGATCTCTCGGAGCACGAGCCGTTCGATTTTCTTACCTGGTTTGAGTACGCGCCTTCTGATGAGGCGGCGTTCAACACGCTGCTGGCGGCGTTGCGTGCCACCCCGGAGTGGCAGTATGTTGAACGCGAAGTGGACATCCGGCTGGTGCGCGAAGAGGGTTAAGCAAACAGCATGGGCAAGCGCTACAACAACATACTCGACACCATCGGCCATACGCCGGTGGTTCGCATCAACAAGCTGGCTCCCGATGGCATCAATCTCTACGTCAAGCTGGAGTCCTTCAATCCGATGGGCTCGGTAAAGGATCGGATGGCGCTGGGGCTGATCGAAGATGCCGAACGCCGGGGCGAACTCAAACCTGGGCAAACCATAGTCGAAGCCACCAGCGGCAATACCGGCATCGGCTTGGCCATGGTTTGCGCGCAAAAAGGCTATCCGCTGGTCGTTACCATGGCCGAAAACTTCAGCGTAGAGCGACGCAAGCTGATGCGGTTTCTGGGTGCCAGGGTGGTGCTGACCCCAGCCAACCAGAAGGGCTCTGGGATGGTGGCGAAGGCCGCAGAGTTGGCCAAAGCGCATGGCTGGTGGCAGCCGCGCCAGTTCGAGAATCCGGCCAATGCCGAGACCCACGCCCGCACCACCGCCGTGGAAATCCTTGATGACTTCGCCGATATTTCGCTCGACTACTGGGTCACAGGTTTTGGCACTGGCGGCACGCTCAACGGCGTATCGCGGGTGCTGCGAGAGATGCGTCCGCACACGCAAATCATCGTCTGCGAGCCGGACAATTCGGCCATGCTGGCCAGCGGCATCACGCATACAAAAAACACTGACGGTTCTTACAGCGCCAGCCATCCACACTCCCGACCGCACCTGATGCAGGGCTGGTCGCCGGACTTCATCCCCAGTCTGGTAGAGCAGGTTACGGCGGACAGCCGCATTGACGGCCTGGTGCTGATCGACGGCAAAGACGCGTTACGTTGCGCCAAAGAACTGGCGCGGCAGGAAGGCATCTTCGTCGGCATTTCGGCGGGCGCGACGTTTTCGGGGGCGTTGCAAGTTGCGCAAACCGCGCCGCCGGGCAGCAACATTCTGTGCATGTTGCCCGATACCGGCGAACGCTATCTTTCCACCCCGCTGTTTGAAGAGATCGCCGTCGAAATGACCGGGGAGGAACTCGAACTATCGCGGTCAACACCGGGATACCGCTTTGATGTCACCCCAACGGCAGCAGCGGAGAAAGTGGAAACGCCAAATGCCCTGGACGCAGCGGCGCACCGCGAAGTCGATGCCCTGTTGCACGACCCGCGCCAGCCTGTGGTGATGTTCGCGCTTGAATGGTGCGAGTTCTGCGGGTCGGTGCGCAAGGCGTTCGCGGAGTACGGCATCGCCTACACCTCAGTCGATCTCGATGCGCTCGCCTATCAACCAGGCGAGCGTGGCAGCAAAATGCGCGAGGTAATCCAGCGCCGGACGGGTTCAACGACCTTGCCGCAAATATTTGTCGGCGGCGACTTCGCAGGCGGCTGTACCGACGTATTTGACAGTCTGAAGTCAGGCCAGCTACACACCCGCCTGCAACAACACGGCATCAGCATCGACCCGTCAATCACGACCAACCCCTACGAATATCTGCCCAAGTGGTTGCACCCACGTTGAACCCAGATAATCCATTCGGGGTCTATCGGCGTGTTCCCCCCTTTATCAAGGCTATGTCGCAATTCCCTGTTGAAACTGTCCTGTTCTCCCGATAGCTGAAACAAAACAAGCGGTTGGCGTGATATTTTTTCCGAGGCGCTCGATC
>JAYUCZ010000281.1:0-2846 GCA_043740065.1 Thiobacillaceae bacterium
TGTTCCAGTTCGTACACCGCCGAGGCGGCCTCGCGGCACATGAACTCGATTGCGTCCTGATCGCCCAGCCAGTCGCCGCCCTTGACCGTGTCGTACATATGCCATTCCCAGCGGTCGTCATCCACATTAGCCAGCGCCGCGGTAATGCCGCCCTGCGCCGAGACCGTGTGCGAACGCGTCGGAAAAACCTTGGACACCACCGCCACGGTGTAATCCGAGCGCGCCAGTTGCAACGCCGCACGCAAGCCCGCGCCACCGCCGCCGACGATCAGCGCATCGAAGCGGCGCGTGTTCATTGCACCCCCCACAACACCGCCGCCATCCATAGCACGCACGCTGCCAGGGTTACGATCACAACTAGCGTCAGCCCGAGCCGGACGCCGGTGTGATGCACATAATCCATCAAAATATCGCGCATGCCGACCCAGGCGTGCAGCGCCAGGGCTGCGGTGAAAATAAGCATAAGCAGCCGCATCCACAGCGGCGCGAACAGGCTTTTCCAGACCCCGTAATCCAGCGGCGTCGCCGCAGCCAAGCGCCACGTCAGCCACGGCACCGTCAACGCCATCACGACCGCAGTGCCGCGTTGCAGCAACCACGTGCCAGTTCCGCCGTGCGCGCCCGTTACCGGTTTCATCTGAGTAATCCCCACGCTGCCAGAAACACCACGCCGCCCGCCGCCAGCAGCACGACCAGACTGCTGCGCCGCGCGCTTTTCAGCGACACGCCCCAGTGACTATCCATCGCCAGATGACGCAAACCCGCCAGGAAATGATGCGCAAACGCCCATACCAACACGAGCGTCAACAACTTGGCAAAGGGCATCGCACCCCACGCGGCCACACGCGCGAACTCAGCCTCGCCCGAAAGCGTGAGTGCAAAACCCCACACTATCAACGGCAGCAACAAAAACAGCAGCGCGCCCGAGAGACGATGCAGGATAGACACCCAGCCGGTAATGGGCAAATGCAGGCGAAGAAGATTCAGATAGACAGGTCTGTTGGCAGGCAGCATTTCTTTATATTTCTCAAGTTACCGCAGCGATATCTCGCTGCCGAGAGTGTAAGTGAGGCGGCTGCCGTTAGGTGGAGGATAGCAGTGAGATGGGCGCACATGAGTCAGGGGACGTTTGGGATTCGGTTCATTTTCTTATTTCGAGCCTAGTCCCTTATCGCGTCCCGCCTGAGGAGACGAACTTGAGCGACGAGTTGCCGGTACTAGATGATTTTCTTCCATCGTTTGAATGCTTTGATGTCATCTGCCGATAGGTCAAACCACTCGCCTTCCCCTCGCTTTTCAGCAAACCGCCTATGCCAATACGCCTCAACACCAGAAGGATCGTCGGTCTCAATGCTGTGAACCGTTGTTGGTGGAATCGGAATCTTTATTGCGAGTTGCCGCTCGCGGCTCCCGAGTGAAATAGTGCGGCCAATTTTGTGGTGACGACCGGATTTCATCAGGTATACAAACCCTGTTGCTACTTTTGATTCACGATTAATTTCCCCGGTCATTTTTTCTTTTTCAAGATCTTTGCGGTTTGCCAACAGCGCAAGAACGTCCTCGTGGTCAGCGTGGTTTTGGCAGTAATGAAGAACTGCATCCAGCATTTGTTCCTTTCCACCAAGACGGGCAAACACGGTGTGACTTGGGAAGGATTTGTCAGTGCTCGCTTTACGCCGAATCTCGCCACCAATTGGTAGGTGAGACAACTCCCGAGCGAGCGAAATGTAACTTTGAATCAGCACTTCCTCGCTTGTGGCTGTTGCTAATTGGTTTGCCATATAACCCGCCTCTACAATTGCGTCGCCCCAACGAAGCCAATGATGTGGGTACCAATCAGATTTTCTGATCCCGGTTTGGCTCTCGAGGGCCATGCTGCCAGGCGCCTTTCCGCCATTCGCGAGCGCTATCCGCTGAATGCCTTCCAAAATTTTGGACTTATCCATGTTGTTTTTGTACCGCCCAACTAATAGCGTTTATCCGCCACTGAGGTCGCACTAAAAAGGCACATATTGTCATTGCGGCGGATAACCTCGCGGGGCTGAACCGCTGTGAAGTCGGCGGCTATGAGGATTGTAAGCTTGGCGAGTCGCATTTCAAATGGATAGCCTAGTGTGCGCGGCGATGCGGGCGTGATTCTCGGCCAACACTCAGATCAAGGCGCGCGGCCGCCGCCATATTTTCCAGCAATCCAACCGGTTCAAATAAAGCGACTTGCCATTGATCGGATCGAGCAAACGCACCGCAGAGGAATGCCCGCGCAAGTGCTGTAGCAGGGGCGCAAACCAGTCGCGCTCCAGCGCGCTGATCGCTTCGCGCCAGCCGAACGCATCGCCGTATTGGCCCGCCGCTTTCAACTGATCCAGCACGATTAATTTGTTCTCCCCAGGCAACGCGGCTGAAAAAAAACTTGGCATAGCCGCTGCCTCTACCCCGCAAAAGCGACCCAGCGCACGTACATCGGCATCGTTGCTGTACAACGCCACCGCAGTTTTCGAGCCAGCAGGTTTCGGCACCGCAGGAAGACAGCCGCCGCCCCACAGCCAAAGCGAATTCACCGGCAGCTCGCCGCGCGCTTCGCGCGCCTGGTTCACCGGGTGTTCAAACAGCAGCATCTGCAATTCATTCAACTGGGTTCGAAACAGCATCGCGTCTTCGCCCTGCGGCAACAGCGGATCGATATCGCAGCCCACTGCAATCGAGAGGGGCGTGGTGCGAAGTCGCGGAGCTTGATCGAAGCGCACATACCAGCGCGCCGGGTGCAATGGCTGCGGGCTGAATGCCGCGCCGAAATGCGCGCTGATGCTGCGCGCCAGCGCGTCAGCTTCGGGCTGGGACAAACCGAG
>JAYUCZ010000282.1:0-6772 GCA_043740065.1 Thiobacillaceae bacterium
TAGGGGCTTAGTTCTTGCCAGTCCCGGTTAAGGACAACCAACTGCGTACCATCGTCATGATGCAATGTTGCTGCAAAGCTGACATCGGCAAGGCTGGTATCGATTTGGTTTTTCCAACTGGTATGCCAGGCATTAAATTGTTCAGCCCCCGCCAGAAAATTCTCCAAACACGCTTCGCGCCACTGCTTGCGTGTGTGCAGCCCCTGCGGGCCGTAGCCGGGTTGGTCTAGATGCGCAATTTCTACACGGACAACTTTTTTGGGTTTTGCCTCAATCAAGATAGGGCTGGTCATGGCAAGGGTGTGCATTTTTAGGATTATCCGGGATTGTTCATTAGCAGATTTTGCCTTGTTTTTAGCCCCCTTAGCCCGCGTAGGGCGCAATTGGTATTGCGCCCGTGGCGCGCGCATTGCAGCAGGTCGTCCAGCGCCCCCTTAGCCCGCGTAGGGCGCAATTGGTATTGCGCCGGATGTTTTAAGCCCGCCATACCCGGTGCAATGCACCCGCAAGGGGTAGGCCGTGGTTGTAAAGCCGACAAGTCGGCAACAACCACGCACTGCGGAGCTTTTGCACCCTACCAGGTGTTTTCCAGACTGAAATAGAAAAACCGTGCGGTGGTTTCCACGGCGTGCTGGCTGCTGGCGAGTTTTGCCTCATTCGGCGCGGGGTGAAAGCTAATCGCGGTGCGGTCGGATTTCTCGTTTAGCAGATTGTGGCCACCGAAGCGGATGGTGGTGGTTTTGGAAAGTTTTTGCGTGGCGGAAAGGCTGAGAAATTGTTGGGCTTTCAGGGTTTCCAGATCGCCTACGCCCCGGTTTTGTTTTCCGGCCAGGCGCAGATTCAAACTTAGCTGGAGTTTTTGCGCGACAAAATTGTAATCCGCGCCAAGATTGGCGGCGTATTCTGGCAGATCGCCAAGCTGGCCGGTTGCGCCTGTGATGTTGTCTTTGGCGCGTGAGTTTTGCGTGACGAAGTTGCCGCGCAGGCTCAGATCGGGCAGTCCGATGCTGCCCATTTGTGCTTTGGCGTCCAGCTCAATTCCCCAGATCGCCGCATCGCCGATATTGGTCGGGCGCGAGACGTAGCGTGCGCCTTCCAGTTGCGTGCGACGCTGGATCGAATCGGTGAGGTCGCGGTAGAAAAAGTTGATGCCGACCACGCCCGCTTTGCCCGCCAGATAATGTTCCAGACCCAGGTTATAAACCCACGCGGTTTCGTTTTTTAGATTGGAATTTCCAGAGCTGTCGGGGCGGGTTTGCGTGCCGTCGCCGGTGCTGATGACGGTGGTCAGATCAGAGAACGACGGCGGCTTGAGGATATGCGAAGCACTGGCGCGAAAGCTGTGGAGGTCGCTCAGTTTCCAGGCGTAGTGCAGGCTGGGCGAAAACGTGCTGCTGCTGGCGCTGGCCGCCACGCCTGCGCCGTCTTCGGAGTCGCGTTCGATGTGGCGAAAACGCAGGCCGGGAGTCAGCGCCATCTTGTCGTTAAGCGCCCATTCATCTTGCAGATACGCAATCCAGCTCTGTTCGCGGATATTGAATCCAGTCGCCGAAACAGCCACCGGCGGGGTGCTGTTTTTTTCGTCGTCCAGTTTGCGCCAGGCAACTTCAATTCCGGTCGTGAGCAGGTGGCCGGATGCAACCGGTTCTTTTATTTGCGCGCTGGCATCCACCGCCCAGTCGCGGGCTTTTCCGTCTTCCGATCTTGTTCCTGTTAGTGAGTCCAGCGTGGTCTTGTCACTGTGGTTGATACCGCGTTGCACACCGGCACGCAGAGTGCGTTCGGACTGACCTTGCTTGCGCTGCCAGTCGCCGCGCAGTTTGAACGTCAGTTCGTCGCTGTCACTGTTTTCGCTACGACTGCCAGTGCTGGCGAGTCCAGTACCAAGGACAGGATTGGCGTAGGCCGATAATGCCCGGTCGCTGTCGAAGTTCGACTGGCTGGCAGCGATGGATGGCTCAATCAGCAAACGGTCGGTGGTGTTCAACTGCCAGGTGAGTTTGGGCGTGAGATTGAGGTTACGGTTGTCGCCGCGCCCGTCCTCGCGCTCCACCGTCCAGGTGGTTGGCATGCCGGATGGATTAAAGTTGCGCGTATCGCTTTCGGTGTTGCGCAGATTGCCGCGCTGAAAATACGAACCGGCGAAGACCCAGGTGAAATCATCTTCACGGGCGCTGACTTGACCACTAAGCAGCCCACCCAGTCGGCTGGCTTTTTCGCCCACGCCCAGATTCAGTCCGGCTTTTAGCGCCTGTTGCACATTGTTTTTCAGCACGATGTTGACCACCGCGCCCGCGCTTTCATTGGACAGCGCGGCGGTGGCGCTGCGCGTGACTTCGATGCGTTCGATCATGTCCAGCGCAATGCGCGAAAGCTGCGCGCCGCGCGCCCTGCCGCCAGATACCGGCACGCCGTCGATGAGGATTTGCGGCGCACCGCTGGCGATGCTGTTGCCGCGATTGCCTTGCGCACCGAGGCCGGGAATCTTTTTGAGATAGTCGGCGGCAGATAAATCACCAGATTGTTCTAGTTCCTTTTTTCCGATCACCACTTTGGACACGCTGGATTGCTGGCGCTGCTCGGTTTCAGTCGGACGGGCTTTGCCCTTGACCACCACCTCGTCGAGCCTGAAGGTGGCGGGTTCGTCTGCGGCCAGTGCGGCATGGCAGGGCAACAGGGCGGCAAACAGTAGAGCGAGCTGGGGCGGTTTCATCGTGGCTGATCGAAGGGCGGCGGTGGTGTCTCGGCTGTGGTGTTTTGGCTTGGCGTGAGACGAAAAGTGGTTTGATTATAAGCTGTTGCTGAAATTCAGGCCGCTTGTATCAAATGCAAAACAGCATGTAAAATTTATTTCTTCCATAGGCTGGGACAGATACTGCGCATGGCAGAGCCAAACCGCAAATCAGGCTGGCGCACACTCCAAAACTGGCTGCTGATCCGTCATGGTGAGGGCAGTATGGTTTTGCATCTGGCTATTGTGGCCATGTTTGTTGGCGGCGGTCTGGCAATTGGTCGCGGTTCAAGCGACGCGCTTTTTTTCAAGCGTTTTGGCATCCAGTATTTGCCGCACATGTTTTTTGCCACCAGTGTTTTATTGATGCTGGCGAGCGTGTTGTACGCCCAGGTGGCGGACAAATGGAGGCCGGGCAAGCTGTTGCTGGTGATGTCGGCAGTGATCGCAGGATTGTTGTTGGCGAGTTGGTCGCTGATGCAATTTTCGACCAGCCCATACGCCTATGTTGTCTATTTCCTGATTTATGCCGTGGCCTCGGAAATTCTGCTGCTTCACTTCGGTTATTACGCAGGTAGTTTTTATGATGTGCAGCAGGGTAAGCGGTTGTTTCCGCTGGTCAATGCCGCATCCAGGCTGGGCGCGATTATTGGCGGTTTGATGTTGGGTGGCCTGGTGCATATATGGCCTGCGACCAGCCTGGCGCTGGTGTGGATGTTTAGCCTGCTGTTAATCGTGGCAACCATTTTATGGAAGGCGCGTCGTAGCGAGGGCCTTATTTCCGGACCGAAAACAAGGTCTGTCCACAGTGGCAACGGAATGCTTGGCGCACTGTTTTTTGCCAAGCGCTCAAAACTGCTCAGAGTGACGGGCGTGGGTGCATTTTTGCTGATCTTGCTGGTTTCGATGCAGGACTACATTGTGGCGACTTTGCTGACCAGGCACTTCGAACGCGAGCAGGATTTAACGGCTTTCTTTGGCTGGTTTTTCGCGCTCTCCAACGCACTGGTGCTGGCGCTGCAAATGCTTGTCACCAACCGCCTGCTGCATCGCTATGGCCTGCGCGCCGTGAACATGATTTTCCCCTGGAGTACGCTGGCCACATTCGGCCTGTTGGCCTTGCTGCCCGGCGTTGCTACGGCCACGCTGGCACGCTTTAATTACATGGGCATGCTGCCGGCGTTCCGCATTCCTGCGGCCAACCTTTTTTACAAGGCGTTGCCGCTGTACATGCAGGGTCGGGCACGCGCCCTGATCCTTGGGCTGGTGTTGCCCGCAGGGCTGGCCGTGGCCGGTCTGGGGTTGATGTGGGTGCCGCTCGATAGGGTGGATAGCTGGCTGCCTGTGGTCGGCGTTGTGCTGAGTATCGGCTTTGTTGCCATTAAATTGCGCAAGAACGCTGCCTACAGCGAGAGTCTAACCGAGCTGATCCGCCAGCAGGTTTTTACCGAAAAATCACTGTTTTCCGAACAGGATATTGGCATGGACAGGCAGGTGGCAGAGAAGATCGCCGCCAGCATTTTGCAGGCACCTGATGACGCGGCGGCGTTGGTGTTTGTTGATGTGCTTTGCGAGCATGCGCCGCAAGAGGCGGGTCGGTTGTTGCTGGAGATCGCACCCGGGACGAGCATCAAGGTGCAGGACTATTTGCTTCGCCGCCTGGCCAAGCTCAAACCGGATGGCTGGCTTGACTATGCCAGAGCGCGGCTCTATCACCAAGACCAGCATTTGAGCAGCACGGCGCTTGAGGTGTTGGGCAAGGTCAAGGATGGCGCCGCGCTTGTCGCCGCCAGAGTTTGGCAAACGCATGAAAACCCCAGACCCCGGTCTGCCGCGCTGGTGGTACTGAAGAACATGGGCGACATGCGCGAACGTGAAATTGCGCGGGCAAAACTGCTGGACATGCTTGGAACTGACTTGCCGCAGGAAAATGTTGCCGTAAAAAATATCGCAGCAAAAAATATCGCAGCGGTGCAGGCGGTGATGGCGTTCGGTGATGATTCCATGATTGCCGCCTTGCAACCCCTGCTAAACACGCAGAGCGGGCGGGTCAGGGCTTCGGCGGTTTATGCGTATGCGGGTTTGAAGCAAAGCCAGGAACAGGATTGTGGCGAGGTGGTGAAGGCCGCCCTGAACGATCATGATGAAGCGGTTCGGATTGCGGCGGTAAAAAGGCTGTCTTCCGTGCAAGAGGGTGCGCTGCGCCTGGACTTGCTGGCGCAATCGCTAGAAGATTCGGCACCTGCTGTGCGGCGCGAGGCCACATCGTCGGCCTTCGCCCTGCTGCCAGAGTCCGCCGCAGGGCTGGCCGAGGCATTTGCCGGGCATTTTCATCATTTTGACATGCAGACGTTGCTGGCGGGCGCGAGTAAAAATCTGCCTATCGCGGATCGGGAATGGCTGCTGGATGCGTTTATTCGCAGGCATCTGGATGAAGCGCGGCAGAAGCGCCAGCTTGCTGCGCAGCTCAAGGTGTCAGACAGGATGTCATTGGCCGTTACGCAAGTGTTGCGGTCAGCCCTGCAAGAAGAGGCGCACCGGCATGTTTGCGTGGCCACCGATTTGTTCGCCGAAAGAAATCCCAGTGAGGCGATGTACCAGGTTGCTGGTGCGCTGCGCAGCCAGGAATGCAGCATCCGGGCGCAGGGGTTGGAGTCGTTGCAATGCCTGGGCGACAATGCGCAGGCGCGGGACATTGCTGCATTTGTCGATCAACCCGAGATGAAATGGCATCCCGCCAAGGGGGATGCGGACATTATTTTGGCGGCGTTGCCACACATTGCGCGAAATGCCACGCCATGGTTACGTGAATGTATAGCAGCCTATTTGAGAAAGACGCAGACCAATGGATAGCCAGGATACGCTGTTCGAACGCATTGTTTTGTTGAAGGGCGTGCCGCTTTTCGAGCTGTTGCGTACCGATCAGTTGCGTCATCTGGCGGCGGCGCTGGAACCGATAGCCTGGCCCGGCAAGGAGGTGATCTTTGAGTGCGGTGAAGCCGGAGATGCCTTGTACATCATCGTTGCTGGCAAGGTTGGTATTTCACTTGGCGAAACCGCGCACTTGAGCAGTTTTATTGCCGAGTTGGGCCAGGGTGAATTTTTTGGCGAAATGGCGATTCTGGATGACGAGCCACGCTCTGCCTCTGCCGTTAGCGTAGGAGGCACCGAGGCTTACAGCTTGAGCAAGGACAAGACACGTGGCTTGCTGCTGGCGTATCCGGAACTGGGCATCGGTATGTTGCGTGCGCTTAGCCGAAGACTGCGTAGCAACAGTCAATTGCTTGACCAATGCCGCATCGAGATGGCGAAGAGTCAGAAATAACACTGTTCTGTATGCATTTTGCGCTCAATGGCGCAAACCATTGAAAGGGCTTTCTTAGCGCTTTCGCTTGTCGCGCAGTTTTCCCAAACAAAAGTGGATGAACGCCAGGCCGGTAAACACCGGCGCGAAGAAATTCAGCAGCGGCACAAACTGCACCAGCGCCAGCAACATGCCCAAGCCCCAAAGCGCCCCACGGTTTTCTTCGATGATGATTTTTAGCTCGGCGGGTTCGGCATGGATGGCGAGCGCGTCGTAGCGGAACAGCCGCTGGTTTAGATAACCCGCAGCAATGAAAGGAATCACCGCACCCACCGGCCCCAGCAGCCACAGCGGCAGGGTGATTATCCATAAACCCATGAACACAGCCAGCGCGATGAAGGCATTGGCGGTGCTGCCGATGATGCCGCCGCCATGGTGTTTTTCCAGCTCGGGATAGAAACGCTCCGCGACGGTTTTTACCATGGCATCCATACCAAAAATCGCGGTGAGCATCAAAGCGGTCAGCATGACCAGCGGCACGAATAGCGCAAGGTGCAGCAATATTTGCAAGGCCGCGCCTATCCATGATGGTTCGTTGTTAACAAACCACTGCGCCAGGCCAAGGTACTCAAACAGCCACAGCCACGCATGTTGCAGCGGTGTCCAGAACACCACGGCCAACAGCGCCCACAACACAATCGAAACCAGCACCGGCCAGATCATCAACCACACCATGC
>JAYUCZ010000283.1:0-15349 GCA_043740065.1 Thiobacillaceae bacterium
TTTAAATCGTCGGGGGCTGAATCTGACAAGCGTGTGAGCAAACGTGCGGAGGGCATTGCGCCTTTCCACGTGATGGATATTTTGGCGCGTGCCAAAGCGCTGGAAGCGCAAGGCCGCAGCATCATTCATCTGGAAATCGGCGAGCCGGATTTCCCCACGCCCGAGCCAGTTGTTCAAGCGGCCATTCAGGCTATTCAAAGTGGCGATGTGTATTACACGCCTGCGCTGGGGCTGTCAGAATTACGCCAGGCGATAGCCGGGTTTTATGCCAGCCGCTATCAGCTCGATATTCCCGCGACGCGCATCGCGGTCACGCCCGGCGCATCCGGTGCGTTGTTGCTGGCGTTGGGCGCAACGCTGGATGCGGGCGATGAAATCCTCATGGCTGACCCCGGCTATCCCTGTAATCGGCATTTCACGACCTTCATCAATGCCGTGCCGGTGGCGATTCCGGTAGGTGCCACGACGGCATTTCAATTAACGCCGGAATTGGCCCGGCAATACTGGACAGCGCGCACTCGCGCCGTGCTGCTGGCTTCGCCTTCCAACCCCACCGGCACGCTGATGCGCGACGAGGATATACGCGCCATTGCGCGGCTATGTGCAGAGCGTAATGCGGTGCTGATTGTGGACGAGATTTATCATGGTCTGGTGTACGGCGCACAACCACAGACAGCACTGGCGCATTCAGATCAGGTGTTTGTCATCAACAGCTTTTCCAAATATTTCCACATGACCGGCTGGCGCTTGGGCTGGCTGGCAGCACCGGAATGGGCGATGGCTGGCATCGAACGGCTGGCGCAGAATCTTTATTTGGCCGCATCCACGCCCGCTCAATTTGGCGCACTGGCGGCATTTGGCGAGGAAAACCTGGCTATTCTGGAATCACGTCGTGCCGAGTTGCAGGCACGCCGGGATTTTCTCGCCCCTGCGCTAGTAGCCTTGGGGTTCGTCTTGTCGGCGATGCCACGAGGCGCGTTTTATCTGTATGCCGATGTCAGCCGGTTGACGACGGACAGCTTTGGTTTTGCGGAAGATTTGCTGGAGCAGGCGGGGGTGGCGATTACGCCAGGGCTGGATTTTGGTGCGGTGTTGCCAGAGCGCTATGTGCGATTTTCCTATACCCGGCCAATGCCGGTATTGCGAGTAGCCGTGGAACGCATTGCGGGCTTTTTGGCATCGAGAAAATAATGCCGGTTTGCGGGTTTAAATTTGAAGCGCGGCATGCAGGCAATAAAAAAGCCGGTCTTTCGACCGGCTCTTAATTGCAGCTTGCCAGAATTACTTGGCAGCAGCAGGAGCGGCAGCAGCAGGTGCAGCAGCAGCGTCAGCAGCAGGAGCGGCAGCAGCGTCAGCAGCAGGAGCGGCTTCAGGAGCAGCAGCGGGAGCAGCAGCTTCAACAGCGGGAGCAGCAGCTTCAGGAGCAGCAGCTTCTTCTTTTTTGCCGCAAGCGGTCAGAGAAACGGCCAGCATAGCGGCCAGCAGAACGGAATATTTCATTTGTAGTCCCTTAACAATAAAAGTTGGATATCCAATATCGGGCAGGAACAATGACGAACCAACCGACGGGCGAAATTTTAGCAAACTATTGAAAGAAAACTAGTGAGAACTAAAAATCTTTAAAATTCTAATGGGTGTGTTGTTTTTATACAACGCGGTGATTGCTAGTTCTGCCAAACCACCGCAAACGTCACCTCTTCACGGTCATGGTAGAGCTGCCGTGAGGCAATGCGCCAACGGCCTTGAAGTTTTGCCAGGCGCTCTTCCAGCACCGCGCGCGAAAGCTGGATTTCTTCGTAACGCCGCTTCATGGGGAGCTTGAGGTTGAAGATGGCGGACTTGCAATCGCCCCGCTCAAACCATTTGGCCATCAAGTCGATCACGCGTGCGGGTTTATCAACCATGTCGCAGACCAGCCAGTCCACCGGACGACGTGGGCGAAACGTGAAGCCGTCCTCGCGCAAATGCTCAATCTGGGCGTTTTCCATCAGATTGGCATTCATCGGGCCGTTGTCCACTGCCGTAACGTGCAGGCCGCGTTGGGTTAATTGATACGTCCAGCCGCCGGGCGAGGCACCCAGATCCACCGCACGCCGCCCGGCTTTGAACAGGCTGCGCTCTTGCTCCGTGAGCATTTCCATTAACGCTTCGGCCAATTTTAGTGTGGAGCGCGAAGGCGCTTCGCGTGGCATTCTTAAACGCGGGATGCCCATCATCCACTTGCTTGAATTGTCGGGCTGGCTGCTTCCAATCCAGGCTGTCGCGGAATCGAGAAAAAATACATGCAGTCTTGGCAGCCCGGGCGAGTCCGGCTTGAGCAGGTTATCCCGATCCAGTGCTTTTTTAAGATGTGGTTCGAACTTCCGGCAGAAGCCGGAGAGTTCCTTGGCTTCGTTGGTGTCGGCGGTTTCCAGCCATAGCTGGCTAAACGGGCCACGCAAATTTTGCGTGGCCTCGATGAGTGGCGGCAGGCGATTGTCCGTAGGCAGCGTCAGCGGGCCGTTTGCGAAGAGCAATTGCCGGGCGAAGGTCAATTTTTGGAACAGCAGGCGCTTGCGCAGAATGGCCATGTCGTCGGCCTGGGCCGGATGAAACATCACAAAACCAGAGTCGGGGTTGGCTTTGCACCAGCCTGGCACGCCCAGAGCTTCGGTGGCGCGGCTAATGTCCTGCGCACATTCTTTTTCAAATCCTGCGCGGCAATACAGCAGCAGGCAGGGGGTAGGTGGTGTGGGCATGGATGCGGAATGGTTAACTCGACAGCGTGGATTATCCGGGTTGAATAGGTAAAATGCGACTATGAAAAAAATGCCATTGCTGTTAGTTCTTGCCGCTTTGATTTCCTTGCCCGCCCAGGCCGGGCGCGAGGTGTTGAATCCGGATTTTGTCGAAGATGAAACCAAGCCGTGGGAGGAGATTGCGGCCAGCCTGCCAGCCTACCCCAAGGCGGAAAACCTGCTGGTGTTCAGCGTTTCGTCCGCAACCGCCAATGTCTTCATGATTGATGCCGCCTCGCTGTCTGTCGGCAGCGATGGCGTGATCCGCTATACCGTGGTGATCGACAGCCCGCGCGGCGCACGCACCGTGAATTACGAAGGGATGCGCTGCGATCCGGCCGAATACAAAATTTACGGCTTTGGCCAGGCGGGCGGCAAGTGGACAGAGAACAAGCGCGGCGCGTGGCAGCCGTATAAATTGCGTTCACTGTTGTCGTATCACAAGGCTTTGTTCGAGGATCATTTCTGCCCGGACTGGATACGCATCCGCGATGCGAAAGAAGGCGTGCGCAACCTCAAGCGTGGCCGTGCCGAAAGTTTCACGCAATGACACCCGGAGAATTCGCGCCGGGCGTATCGGTTCTGGCTTCTGCCAAGCGCGTGGTCGTCAAGGTCGGCAGCAGCCTTGTTACCAACGACGGCAAGGGGCTGGATCATGCCGCGCTGGCGCGCTGGGCGGAACAAATCGTGCAACTGGTGGAATCCGGCAAGCAGGTGGTGCTGGTGTCCAGCGGTGCGATTGCCGAAGGCTTGCAACGACTGGGCTGGGCAAAGCGCCCCAAGGCGTTAAATGAATTGCAGGCCGCCGCTGCCGTGGGGCAAATGGGGCTGGTGCAGGCTTACGAAAGCATCTTCCGCCAGCATGGTTTGCACGCGGCGCAGGTGCTGCTCACGCATGAAGACCTGGCCGACCGCACGCGCTATCTGAATGCGCGTTCCACCTTGCTGACGCTATTGGATTTGCGCGTGGTGCCGGTCATCAACGAAAACGACACGGTGTCCACCGACGAAATCAAGCTGGGCGACAACGACACGCTGGGTGCGTTGGTGACTAATCTGATTGAAGCCGATTGCCTGGTGATCCTGACCGATCAAAAAGGCTTGTACACCGCCGACCCGCGCAAGCATCCGCACGCGCAGTTCGTGCAGGAAGCCCGTGCCGGTGATCCCGAGCTGGAGCGCATGGCGGGCGGAGCGGGTTCCAGCGTGGGCACCGGCGGCATGTTGACCAAGATACTGGCGGCCAAGCGTGCGGCCAGAAGCGGCGCACACACCCTGATTGCCTGGGGGCGCGAGGACAACGTGCTGCTCAGGATGGCGCAGGGCGAACTGATCGGCACGCAACTGATTGCGCCTGAAGCTGCGCTGGCCGCACGCAAACAATGGATGGCCGATCATCTGCAATTGCGTGGCCGACTCATCCTTGATGCGGGCGCAGCCACGGCGTTGGCCGCAGGTGGCAATAGCTTGTTGCCGGTTGGCGTAAAGTTGGTCGAGGGAGAATTCGAGCGCGGCGAAGTGATCGCCTGTTTGAACGAGGCACGCCAGGAAATCGCACGCGGGCTGGCCAATTACACCGCTGCAGAAGCGCGGCGCATTGCCGGCAAACCCACTGCCGAAATTGAATCATTGCTGGGTTATGTGGACGAGCCGGAACTGATACACCGCGATAATCTCGTCAGGCTTTGATGATTACGCTGGATTTCATTCGCCACGGCGAACCCGTAGGCGGGCGCAAATATCGCGGGCAGATCGACGATGCGCTATCAGAAAAAGGCTGGGCGCAAATGCGTGCGGCGCTGGGCGAACAACGTCCGTGGTCGCGAGTTGTTTCCTCCCCGCTGTTGCGCTGCCGCGCTTTCGCCGAGGAGCTGGCTGGCCGTCACCAGTTGCCATTGTCGTTTGATGCGCGCTTGAAAGAAGTCGGTTTTGGCGTATGGGAAGGCAAGACCGCCGCACAGCTCAATGCAGAAGACCCGCAACAGCTTTCGCGTTTCAAGGCCGACCCCATCAACGCTCGCCCGGCTGAGGCAGAACCATTGCAGGATTTTTTCAGGCGGGTTGCTTCGGCTGTGGAAGCGCTGCTGCAACAGCCTGTCGATGAACATATTCTGGTGGTTTGCCACGCGGGCGTGATCCGCATGGTGCTGGCGCACGGGCTGAACATTCCGCTGGAAAATGCCTACCGGATAGAGGTGCCGAGTGCGGGCATCACACGATTAAGCTACGAACCCGTTTCGCGCAAAGTGACATTACATTTCCATGCGCGGCTGGTGTTGCTGGCTAGCCACCCGGATTATTAACCTGGATTTAACCCATGACAGAACGCCAAAAATTCCAGCGTGCCATCGACTTGTTTGATGCCGCCAATGCCGCCGATCCCAATCAGGAAATGCTTGATGGCAAGGCAATACCCAAGGAGTTGCTGTACGCCCAGCGCATGAGCGAGATGCAGGGCCGCTTTGCGCCCGATGCCGTGGATGCGATGAAACTGGCGGTGCGCGGCCAGCACCTCGAACGCTGGAAAATCCCCCGCAGCAATTTCCCGATGGATCGCGTCGGCTACCTGATGTGGCGCACCAGCCTTTACAAATACCACGCCGAAACCGCTGGGCGCTTGATGAAAGAGGCGGGTTATGACGACGTGACAATCGCACGGGTACAGTCCGCCATCGGCAAAAGAGGGATCAAGGTCAATCCGGAAAGCCAATTACTGGAAGACATGGCGGGGCTGGTTTTTATTGAACACTACATGCTGGGTTTTGCCGGGCAGCATCCCGAGTACGACGAAGCCAAGTGGACAGGCATCATCCGCAAGACCTGGCAGAAGTTGTCGGCACAGGCGCGGGAATTTGCCCTGAGCGGCAAGATCAGCTTGCCGGAAGTGCTGGTGCCGTTGATTTTAAAATCGATACAGGATTAGCCCGGGCTAAGTTTTTCTCCACTGACCTGGCTCATTGCCTTGATTGAACGTGCGCGCCAGCACAAACAACAAATCTGACAGGCGATTTAAATAACGCACCAGCAAAGGTGAAACGGTTTCAGCGTGCGCCAGCGTTACCAGATGGCGTTCGGCGCGGCGGCAAACTGTGCGGCAGACGTGGCATTGCGCGGCGGCGCGGTTGCCGCCGGGCAAGACAAATTCTTTTAGCGGCGGCAAGCTGGCGTTGTGTTGTTCAATAGCGGTGTCCAGCATCGCCAGCTTGTCTTCGGTAATACCGCAAAACTCTGGCATGGCCAGTTCGCCACCAAGATCAAACAAGTGGTGCTGGATCGTCGTCAACAAGGCGGCAATCTGATCCGGCAAAGTCTCGGTTAGTAACAGGCCGATGTGGCTGTTGAGTTCGTCCACATCGCCCATGGCTACTACGCGCGGATGATCCTTGGCGACACGCACATTGCCAGCCAGCCCGGTGCTGCCATCGTCGCCGGTGCGGGTGGTGATTCTGGAAAGTCGATTGCCCATCAGCGCATCTCGCCATTGGGTAATGCGGCATCGCATTCGTTAAAAATGCGTGCGCTGCAGGTGCGGCAAATATCGCTGTCGAGCTTGGGGTAAACGCTGGAAATGGCGGTGCCTTTGTTGGCAAAGATATTTTCCTGTCCAACGTGGTTCGCATGACCGCCTTCGCGCAGCATGGAGCAAAACCCCGGCTGTACGCCGACCAGATATAACCCACCGCCGAGCTTTTGCCGACGTTTGGCTTCCGAGGCGAGCATTTCTGCTCCGGCCAGGTCGATAAAGTTCACTGCACGCGAAAACACCATGACGTGTTTTTTGGCGGGGTCGGCTTCGTCTATTTGTTTCAGGGTTTGCTGCACATGGTCGACTGCGCCAAAAAACACCGAACCTTCCATGCGTAGCATCTCCATTTGCGGGCAAGCGGGCGCTTCGGTACTGACCGGAATAAATTTGCGATTGGGGTTGAATTTTTCGGCAGCAATCGGTGCCAGTGAGCGGATGCTGGGGCGTGAGGTGCGATACAGATAAAACACCAGCGAAACAACGATGCCCAGGAAAATGCCTTTTTCCAGATCGATCAACGTGCCAAAAAAAGTCACCGCCAGTACCACGGATTCTTTGCGATGACGTGCGATGATTTCCTGGATGTGGTGGAAATCAATCAAGCCCCAGGCCACCAGGATCAACACGCCCGCCATCGCGGGAATCGGCAGGTACGCCGCCAGCGGCGCAACAGCCAATACGATGAGCAGCAGGAAAACAGCAGAGAAGACAGCGGCCAGCGGCGTTTTTGCGCCCGCTGAGTAGTTGACGCCGCTGCGATTGAAGGAACCGCTACTGGCGTAGCCGGAGAAAAAACTGCCCAGCAAATTGGATAAACCTTGGCCGACAAACTCCTGGTTATTGTCGATGCTCTGTTCCGACTTGATGGCGATGGAGCGGGCGATGGCGACGGCTTCGGTTAACGCCAGAATCGCAATAATCAGGGCGCTGAAAAAAGTTTGTTTGATGGCATTACCTGAAAAGTCGGGCAGCGACAAAGGCGGTAATCCGGCGGGGAGTGCGCCGACGGTACGGATGCCGGTTTGGTCTGCGCCAAACTGTTGGTTGATGAAGAAAGCAAACACGCTACCGATGATCATGGCGACAATCATGTAAGGCAGTTTCGGTAGAAATTTTTTAGCCAATATCCCGCTGATCAGCGTTATCGCAGCAATCGCCATTACCCAGAACTGGATGTCGTTGAAATGACCAAACAGGTAAGCCAGCACTTCATGAAAATGCGCGCCGCGCGGAACGGCCAAGCCAAAGAAATTCTTCACCTGACTGGCGGCAATCAAAATCGCTGCGCCCGCAGTAAAGCCAATAATCACCGTATGTGAAATGAAATTAACCAGTGCGCCCAGACGCGCAAGCCCCATCGCCAGCTGGAACAACCCGGCCAGAAAAGTCAGTGTCAGTACCAGACTGATAAATTGCGGTGTACCTGCTTCGGCCAATGGGCTGATTGAGGCAAAGATGACAATCGAAATGGCGGTGGTGGGGCCAGATACCAAGTGTCGGCTGGAGCCAAACAGTGCGGCGATAATGGCGGGCACCATCGCCGCATATAAACCGTATTGTGGTGGTAGTCCGGCAATTGTGGCGAAGGCTACCGCTTGCGGCAGCACAATAATGGCGCCAGTTAGACCCGCCAGGCTATCTGTCTTGAGGCTGTTGCGGTTGACCTGCGGCCACCAGCGCAAAAATGGCAATAAGCTGTACAACCACAAAGGACAAGCGTTGGCGTTGATGGACATAAAGTATCCTGAATGATGGATAAGGTATTTTTGGGTGGAAGGTCGGCGTTAAGCCTCTCCACTGGTTGCGGCGGGGGGGTACATGGGCATAAAATGCCCCGGCTATCAAGGTGTTTGCCAAGACACCAAACTGGGGCATCAGACCTTGGAAAAAGTATAACACCCACCATTAAAAGAGAGAGGAAGATGAAAACAATTCAACTTACGGCTATTGCCGCAGCATTGGCGTGCGTATTGAGCCTGCCAGCTCAGGCGGGCGGTGACCCCAAGGCTGGGTACGAGAAAAATTCCATGTGTGCAGGTTGCCATGGAATTCCCGGGTATAAAACCGCTTTTCCCGCGACCTATAAAGTGCCAAAACTGGGTGGTCAGCATGAGGATTACCTGGTTGCTGCACTTAAACAGTACAAAAGCGGCGAACGTAGCCACCCCAGCATGAAGGCGATTGTCGCCAGCATGACGGATGCAGACATGGCTAACCTGGCTGCGTATTACGCGTCGTCCTATAGCGGCCCGAAAAAATAATCATCAGGAGAGGAAAATGAGAAAAAACATGAAAAAAATCGTTTTGACCTTGGGTCTGATGATATGTGCGCTGCCAGCCATGGCTGGCGGAAATGCCGAGGCAGGTAAAGCCAAGTCGGCTGCTTGTGCGGGTTGTCATGGCGCGGATGGCAACAGCCCGACGGCCATGTTTCCGAAACTTGCCGGGCAACATGCCGATTATCTGTTCCATTCGATGAAGGACTATAAAACCGGCAAACGCAAAAACCCGATCATGGAAGGTCAGGTTGCCAGCCTGTCCAAGCAGGATATGCTTGACCTGGCGGCGTACTATGCCAGGCAGAAGGGCTTGAGCCAGAAATACTGATTTGGCTTTTTGCTGAAAAAACGACCGCTCAACGCGGTCGTTTTTTTATGGGCAATGGGGTGGTAGGGGTTTGGGTTTTTGCAGCAGATTTGCTGGCTGTGGGTAGGGCTGTCTGTTTGACAGGCGCGGTGCTGTCGGCAGAAATTTTTGAGGCTTCTTTTGATGCTTGTGGATTACCCGCCTCCTGGCTGGCGGCCTTGTCGGCACGTAATTCCATTTCCTGCTCCATGGCCTTGAATTGCGCCCGCAGGCTATCGGTCAAGCCCGAAATAATCACGCTGGTAGGCACGGGCAGATCGGGTACGGCAACGGCGCGATAGGTGAGCTGCGTGCCGCTGCCGGACGGGATGAGTGTGGTGGTGCTGTCCATTTTTGTACCGACGAGCGAGCGCGAGCGCAAGGTTTGATACGGGGTGAGTTCGATTTGGCGTCTGGATTCGTAAGCAAAGCTGAGTATGCCGAAACTGACGTGGCCTTTTTGTTCGACCTCGATGCGTTTGCCGTCGCGTTGCAGCACGCGGCTGTGTTCCATGTTGGGGACAAATGTGTCCATGGCATCAAAATCCGTCAGCACATCCCAGGCCACGCGCTGGCTCACCGGCAGCCGGTAGCTGATGTCCACCACGATGGTGTCGTTCTGTTCCTGCACGCGAATATCCGGCTCGGGCGCAACCCCTGCAAAGGCCGCGAGGCAAGGCAGCATAAAAAACAGAAGCGCAAGGCGGCGCAGGCGTGTAATTCCAATTTCCAATAAAAACGCGCACAAATCGTTTCGTCGTAGGAGCAGGCTTGCCTGCGATAGCAAGCATTTCGCAGGCAAGCCTGCTCCTACCATCATGCTGTTTCTTTCGCGAATTGGAATAAGAGAGCAGGTCATGCGCGAGTAATCTTTTTGTCCAGGCAAGCAAAATAAATAACGGGCTGATATTGCCCGCCGTGACGCTGCGATTGCCAGATCATTTCTGCCAGGCAATCCATGATTTCATGCTGTGCCTGCATAGGCTCGCCGTGTATTTTCAGCAATTGTTCGTAGCGGTTGCGGATGCCGGGTGGCTGGTCGATGGAAAGTTGTTCTGCAATCGCCATGTGCATGGACAAGTGTAGAAAGGGATTGGTTTCCCCGGATTCTGGCGTGTAATCCTTATCCAGGTAGCGATCCGGCTGGTTAAGCAGCGGGTGGTACTCGGGATGTGCAAGCATGGTTTCAAGCGCCATATTTTCCGCGCCTTCCAGAGGCTGCCTTGCCTGATATTTTGCCCAAGCGTTAAAAAATAATTGGCGAGCCTGATCGCGGCTGGGGTTGAACATCATTCCAGCACCTTGTATTTGTAGTCACACAGATCGGCAATGGCGCATTCGCGGCATTTTGGTTTACGTGCCACGCAAGTGTAGCGCCCCAGCAATATCAGCCAATGGTGCGCGTGCTGCATGAATTTTGCGGGTACATGCTTGAGCAGCTTTTTTTCCACTTCCAGCGGTGTCTTGCCGGGGGCCAGGCCGGTACGGTTGGATACGCGAAAGATGTGCGTATCGACCGCCATGGTGGGTTGGCCGAAGGCCACATTGAGCACCACGTTGGCAGTCTTGCGACCTACGCCCGGCAACTTCTCCAGCGCTTCGCGTGTGCCCGGCACTGCGCTGCCATGCTCGTCCATCAGGATGCGGCAGGTTTGAATAATATGCTTCGCCTTGCTTTGGTACAAACCGATGGTCTTGATGAATTCTTTCAACCCCGCTTCGCCCAGCGCGTAGATTTTTTCCGGCGTATTGGCTACCGGAAACAATTTGCGCGTGGCCAAATTGACGCTCTTGTCGGTGGCCTGCGCCGATAGCGTGACAGCAACCAGCAACTCGAACGGGGTGCTGTATTCCAGCTCGGTTTTTGGGTGCGGGTCGATCGCCTGCAAGCGGCGGAAAATCTCGGCGCGTTTGGGTTTGTTCATACCGCGCTCAGTGATCGGGTTTCTTGAGCTGTTTCTTCAATGCTAGCTTGGCTTTCTGGCGCAAGCTTTTCAAGCTGGGGTCATGGCTGCCCGCTTTGCGTTGTTTGACCAGCACCACCAGCGGATTGCGCGGTTTGTGTGGTGCCTTGAAGCGGAGTTTCATACGGTTTGTGCTGTTTCTGGCAGTTGTGCGGCACGCAGTTTGGCGCGTGCCAGGTTGCGTGCATTCAGCCAGTTGAATCCGGCGATCAATAATCCCAGGCCGATGAATGCGCCGGGCGGCAAAATCGCCAGCAGAAAACCCTGGTAGTCTGGTAGCACGGTAATCACCCAGTCTTTTGCCTGAGAACCCAGCGCGAGGTCAATGCCGGCCAGTAGAGTGCCCTGACCGGCAATTTCGCGCAGTCCGCCCAGCAGTACCAGCACCAGCGTCAAGCCCAGCCCCATGAGCGCGCCATCGAGTGCGCCGTGCAGCGGGTGATTTTTGGAAGCAAAGGCATCGGCACGCGCCAGCACGATGCAGTTGGTGGTAATTAACGGAATGAAAATCCCCAGCACCAGATACAACGGATGGGCGAAGGCATTGAGCGCCAGATCAATAATGGTGACCAGTGCGGCGATGATGAGGATAAAAACCGGAATGCGGATTTCGTGCGGGACGGCGTTACGTACGCCAGACACTGCCAGGCTGGACATGAACATGACAAACATGGTTGCCAGCCCCAGCGATAGCGCGTTGACGACATTGTTGCTGATGGCAAGCAACGGGCACAGCCCTAAAAGTTGCACGACACCCGCGTTCTGTTTCCACAGGCCGTTATGCGCGAGTTGGGAGAGTTCGGTTTTGCTGATCATGATTTGATGACCGTTGGTGGAGGCGCGCGTTCCAGGCCAAGAGATTTTGGGCCTGGAATTTCTGGCCCCAGAAGTTCTTGGCGGTGCGCGGCATAGTATTTCAGCGCGAAGCGCACGGCTTTGACAATGGCGCGTGGCGTAATGGTGGCACCGGCGCGTGAGTCAAACTGGCCGCCGTCTTTTTTTACTTTCCAGACATCGTTGCCATTTTCCGGCAGGGTCTTGCCGCCAAATTGAAGTATCCATGGGCTTTTTGCCAAGTCAATATAGTCGCCCAATCCTGGTGTTTCCTTGTGATGTGTTACGCGCACGCCAGTGACCAGGCCTTGTGCGTCAATGCCGATCAAGAGCGCGATGTTGCCGCTATAACCTTCGGGCGCAATCGCTTCTAACACCACGCCTGCGGGCTGTCCGGCTTTGCTGGCAAGCCAGACACCGGAAGGCTTGCGTGTGCCGAGCAAATCGTCGGCGGGTAGTTCACGGTAGCTGGACAGCAGATCGTTGTCGTACAGATTGCGTGGCAAAACCTGGCTGATCAGCGCCAGTTTCTCGGCTTGTGCGCTGCGTTCAATAATGGGGGCGGTGGCTTTGTAGGTGTAGGCCATCATGGCCGTGCCGATGACCGCAAATATGAACAAAACCAGGCTGGTGCGCAGCGCGTTTTGTAGCACCGGAGTCATGATTTTTTTGCCTCGCCAAATACGCGGGGCTGTGTCCAGGCATCAATCAGGGGGGCGCACAGGTTCATCAGCAAAATAGCGAACGCGACACCATCCGGGTAGCCGCCAAACACGCGGATGATGACGGCGAGAAAACCCGCACCTAAACCAAAAATGATGCGGCCTTTGGGGGTGGTCGCGCCGGATACCGGATCGGTGGCAATGAAAAACGCGCCCAGCATGGTGCTGGGCATGGCCAGCATGAACCAGGGTGCAGCGTAGCGCTCAACGTCAGCCCAGTGCAGGAATCCGGCGGTGAGCCAGATGCCGGCCAGAAACGCGACCGGCACTTGCCAGGGGATGATGCGCAATGCCCACAGCGCGATGCCGCCCGCCAGCCAGGCGGCGGCGACCCATTCGCTGCCCACGCCGCCGATGCTGCCAAAAATGCGGCTGGCGGCGCGGATTTCTTCCAGCGTGTGTTGCTGCAACAAGCCCGTGCGCACGCTATCTAACGGCGTTGCCATGACGATGGCATCCAGTGGTGCGCCGCCAAAGATGGCCGCGAAGCTGTCGCCTAAACTCAGGCTGTGCGTCGCCAGTTCAAGCGGGGCAGACCATTGCGTCATTTGCGCCGGGAAGGAAATAATCAGCACGGCAAACCCCACCATGGCGGGGTTGAAAATGTTTTGCCCCAACCCGCCGTACAGATGTTTGGCGACACCGATAGCGAAAATCATGCCCACCAGCATCAACCACCAGGGTGCCAGCGGCGGCAATGACAGCGCCAGCAGCCAGGCGGTAACGATGGCGCTGCCATCCAGCAAAAACGGTTTGACTGGAAACGCCCGCAATTTTAGTGCAATGGCCTCGATCGCCAATGCCAGCAGCGATGCCCAGACCAGATTGATGAGGATGCCCCAGCCAAATTGCCAGGCGTAGGCAAACACGCCGGGCAGCAGACAAGCCAGCACCAGCAGCATGACGCGGGTGACGCTGTTGGGTTGCAGAATGTGGGCAGAGGCGGTCATGTTTTTTCGTTATTGCGCATCAATGTGACTCAGACCCGATGGGGTGTTTGGCGATGGCCTGGATTTTGGCACGCCGTGCTTCAATTTCGGCAATCTCGGCCAGTTTCTCAGGATCGAGGTTATCGGTGTTTTTTGGCGTTGTGCCCGCGCTGGCCGCAGCTTTTTTAGCCTGCGAACGCGCCAGCGCGTCGGCGATGAGTTTCTTTTTCGCGTCTTGCTCATTGGCCGGGATGACCAAGGCTTGAGCTTTTTTGGCGCTGGCCTTGGCGGCTAGCCGTTCGGCCTTTTCCTTCTTCTCGCGCTCGAAGCGGAACAGGCGAAACTCGTGGCGCTCACGCGCGATGTCGGCGGCTTTCTTGTCTTTTTCGTGCGCCCAGATTTCGCTCTTGGCAAAGCGGTAGTAGTCCACCAGCGGGATGTGGCTGGGGCACACATAACTGCAACAGCCGCATTCGATGCAGTCGAACAAATGGAATTCCTGCGCCTTGCCAATGTTCTTGGCGCGGGCAAACCAGTACAGCGCCTGCGGTTGCAAAATGGCCGGACACACCTCCACGCATTGAGTGCAGCGGATACAGGGCATTTCAGGCGGTTTGGGCGGGAACAGTGCCGCCGATTTAACCAGCACACAATTGCTGGCCTTGACCGCCGGCACATTCAGAACAGGAACATCAAAGCCCATCATCGGCCCGCCCATGATGATGCCGGTTGCGCCTTCGCGTTCGCCTGCATGGATGACGAGTTCATACATCGGCGTGCCGATCAGCACTTCATAATTTTGCGGTTTCAGCACATGCCCGGTTACGGTAACGATGCGCGAAATCAGCGGTTCGCCGTGCAGAACGGCACGCGCCAGCGCGTAGGCGGTACCGACGTTGAACACCTGTACGCCGATATCCGTGGTGCGTTCGCCGGATGGCGTATCCAGGTTGGTGAGCATTTTGGTGATTTGCTTGCCGCCGCCGCCGGGGTAGAGCGTGGGCATGGCGATGATTTCAGCCGGGATGTTCAGCGCAGTCGCTGCGGCCTGCATGGCGGCAATCGCTTCGGGCTTGTTGTCCTCGATGCCGACCATCAGGGCGGGCGAGCCAAGCAGACGTTGCATGATGTGTGCGCCGCGCAAAATGTCGGCGGCGCGTTCGCGCATCAGCGCGTCATCGCAAGTGATCCACGGCTCGCATTCGCCACCATTCAAAATCAGCGTGTGGATGGCCGGGCCACCTGCCGGATCGAGTTTGATCGAACTGGGAAACACCGCGCCGCCCAGTCCAGTCAGCCCCAGGTCGCGCACATGGCCGCGTAGTGCAGCGGGATCCATGTTTTGCCAGTCCAGTGGTGTGCGCTCGCACCATTCATCCTTGCCGTCGGTTTCGATGCTGATGCACAAGTCGGTCAGGCCGGACGGATGCGCAACGCCGGCCTGTGCGATTTCTGTCACCAGGCCGGATGACGAAGCATGAATGGCCGTGGAAACATAACCGTCAGCCTCGGCGATGATCTGGCCTTTGAGTACCCGATCGCCAACATTGACGATGGGCTTGGCTGGCTGGCCGAGGTGCTGTCGCATCGGGATGACCAGCTTTTTGGGGATAAAACTGGCGTGAATCGGGCGCGAAGACGATTCGGTCTTGTGCTCTTCAGGATGCACGCCGCCGGGAAAACGAGCCAGCGTCCTCATGCGGCTTGCTTCATTTTGAATAGCGGATATTTCCACTTCCAGCCAGGCAGGCCTTCGCGAATTTCCACCATGGATATACAGTCCACCGGGCAGGGCGACAGACACAATTCGCAACCCGTGCATTCGGCGGCGATGATGGTATGCATCTGCTTGGCCGCGCCCGAAATAGCATCCACCGGACAAGCCTGTATGCACAGCGTGCAGCCGATGCAGATTTGTTCGTCGATGAAGGCGACGGATTTTGCTTTGGTTACGCCGTGGGTTTCATCCAGC
>JAYUCZ010000284.1:0-6732 GCA_043740065.1 Thiobacillaceae bacterium
ACGGAATCGCCTTTTTCCAGCTTTAGATGTGCAAGAACTTCCTTGGGCAAAATCACGCCTACGGAATTGCCGATTTGAGTCAGTTTAAGTGCGTGCATGACCGCCTCCAATGCGTTATAACAGTTGTTATATTATCAGAGGTGGCGGGGATTTCAAGCGAGGTGGGGTGCGGGAGGCCGGAATACCCCTCCATACTGTGGCAGAACACAGCGCAGGCGCTCCGAATTTCCTGCTGTCGCACCCCTCGGTAAGACTGCGTATAAAACACCAGGTTGTCAATCAAACCGCGAATCAGGCTCGGTGTTAATCGTTTTGCCTGTGAGTCGTTCCAATACAACCCTCCCAAGATTTAAGAGTTCTTTATTTTGATCGCCCAAATGAGAGTGAAGGAGTAACTTGGCAATAACGATTGAACCCGCGTAAGCAATACCGAACTTTGGGACTTCGTTGACGTAGGACACTATCCGAATTTCGTCGGGTTCACTGAGAGGTTCAAATATCTCGTCAAGCGATAGCGCTACACAAAATTGATAGTGTTGTTCCGCGCTAAGTTCATCCATGTAAGACTTGAGGCTAAAGTCAACAGCTCGTACATCATGAACAAGGTTATTCCGTAGCTGAGACAGTGTGGTGACATAACGTCGTTGCGGTTTGTTTAAAATGCCCAGTTTCTTGGCGAAGGCCAATTTGCCTGTCTGATTGTTCGATGTGTCTAAACGTGCGATGACATCCTCCAGCTCTGGCTGGCCTAGACGGGTGCAAATAGCGTAAGTAATGCATGACTCAACGAATGCGTGGAGCTTGATAACGAAACCCCAATCGTCTTCGCGAATCAGTTCATTGAAGAACCCTGGCCGAATGCCTATATGGCTTTCAAGCTCATTTACATACTCCAAAAAACTTTCCAAACTATTTACCTGTTCAAGGAAAGATTCAGCGCCAATAGCCTTTTCAGGATTTCCTCGTCCGGCATTTTTGGTGTGTAGTCGAGCCAGCCGTAGGCGGAGGCGACGGCCAAATCCAGTTGCTTGTGTGCGTTATCCAGCCATGCGGGGCGGGCGTTGTAGAGATTGGTCAGCGTGCGCTTTTTCAAGTCGGCCTCGTGGCCGGGCTTGGCGACGGGACGCAGCGGGAAATCGGCTTTTTCTTCTTCTGGTGTGCGCACCCAGTCTGTCCATTCGGGCGGGTTTAGCCAGGTTTCGCGCAGGGTGTTGAGTTGTGCGGCGGCGGTGGCGATGGCGGATGCTTCCGCAGCTCCAGCTCCCCCACCCCCAGCCCCTCCCCCGGAGGGAGAGGGGAGCGTATCGCGGGGGGTTAAGCCAGCAGGGAAGGGGAAGGTTTCGAAGCAGGATTTGGCATTGTAGGTGGGGTCGTTGCCTACGCCGTGCATACTGGCTTGCGCCAGCGACCAGACTTCGTGGATGCGGCTAGAGAGGATGCCGAAGGTGGTGTCTGAATCGGAGGCGATGACGTTGAGGCGGGTGTCGGGGAGCACACTTGCGGACAGCCAGACAAAGAAGCGGTGCTTGGCGACACGGGGCGTGGCGATGTAACGCGGCAGACCGTTGAGGGCTTTGCGTAATTCTGGGCGCGAACGTTCATGCAGCCACCATTTTGCATCTTTACGTTGCGGTTTCACATTCGCCAGTACATGCGCAAACGGTGTTTCAAACAAAGCCGCATCGGCTTCGCTCATGTCAGTGCCAAAGTCGATGATCCAGGTATCGGATGGCCGCGCGGTGATGTCCTTGCCATTCGCCCAGGGTTTCACAACATCGGCGTTTGGTCTTCCGTTTGGATTGGGCAAGCTCAACCATTGCCGCGCCTGATTGCCGGGAATATCGAAATCGCCATATTTTTTGGTGCCTTCGAAACTGGTTCCGGCATTTTCCGCTAACGGCTTTGCTTGAGTCAGATTTAGCCCGCCGCCTGCGGTCAGGTCGGCATGAATTGCCGCAACCGCCCGACCATCAAGCATGGCTTTTAGCCCCTCTCCCTCCGGGGGAGGGGTTGGGGAGGGGGTGCTTGAGGTCGGCGAGGGGGGCAAATTTTCTTGTAGCCAGTCAAAAATACTTTGCGCCACACCTTCGGTATTGGCTAAAACATCGTTGTTCCAGAAACGCAGTATGGTAAGACCTTGTGCGGCCAGCCAAGCGGTGCGTTTTTCGTCGTGTGTACGCTGTTTTGGGTCGTCGTGCTGGCCGCCGTCCAGTTCGACAACAAGCCTGGCTTGATGGCAGTAGAAATCGAGAACGTAGTTGCCGAGCGGGTGTTGGCGGCGGAAGCCATAACCCAGCATCTGGTTTTTGCGCAGTAATTGCCACATCAGGTTTTCTGCATCGGTGGCGGTTTTGCGCAGGCTGCGGGCGAAGTTCTTGATGTTTTCAGGGAGCGGTGGTTTGTGTTTGGTTGGCTCATTCTCTCCAACTTCCCCCTCCCCAACCCCTCCCCCAAAGGGAGAGGGGCTAAAGGGCGACGGGTTTGAAAGGCCGAAGCACACCAGCGATACGCGCACCGCCGCGCCGTTGTTAATCCATTCTTCGTCGCTCCAGGCTTCGAAGATGGGCGCGGTGTTCAGTATGCGTTCCAGTACTTTGCGGTTGCTACCGGCGCGGATGGCTTGCGTGGCGACCAGCCCGGCGCGTTGTGTCTTGCCTGCCTCGATCTGGGCGCGGGCTTTTTCAAACCAGTAGGTGACTAAATCTGCGCCGCCGGGGACGCGGTCTTTGTACACGCTGCCCAGCGCGTTGAAATAATCGTCGCCGAGTTCGCCGCGCTTTTTGCTGCCACCAAGAAAGGGCGGGTTGCCGACGATGGCATCGGCCTCGGGCCATTCGGATTCTGTTGCTCCCCCACCCCCAGCTCCTCCCCCGGAGGGAGAGGGGAGCAAGACGGCATCGCGGCATTCAATGTGGTCGAGCGGCTGCAAGATCGGGTCGCGGCGCAGGGCGTAGCCGTGGGCGAGCATCCACTGGATTTCGCCGATCCACACTGTTACCCGCGCCAGTTCGGCGGCGTAGGGGTTGAGCTCGATGCCGAGCACGTTGGCGGGGCTGGTTTCGATGACCAGTTCGCGGTGCAGTCCCAAACTTTCGGCTTCAAGGTTGGCGCGGTGTTCGAGGTCTTTGAGGGTTTTTAGCGCCAGGTAGAGAAAGTTGCCGCTGCCGCAGGCGGGGTCGAGTACGCGGTAGTTTTTCAGCCGTTCGATAAAGCCGAGAAACAAACCATGCGCCTGCTGCGGGCGGGCTTTAGCCCCTCTCCCTCCGGGGGAGGGGTTGGGGAGGGGGTGCTTGAGGTCGGCGAGGGGGAGATTGCCATCCAGCAGCGCGGCAATCTGCGTTTTGATGCCATCCCATTCGGCCAGTAACGGCTGCTCAATGACTGGCTGAATCAGTTTAAGAATGGTGGCGGGATCGGTGTAGTGCGCGCCTAACTGGCTGCGCATGTCGGGGTTTAAACCGCGCTCGAACAGGGTGCCCAAAATCGCCGGTTCTATCGCGCCCCAGTCCATGCGGGCGGCATCCAGCAGTTGCACCACGTCTTCGGTGGTCAGTGCGGGTACGTCGATTTGCTTGAACAGGCCGCCGTTAAACCACGGGATGTCGTTCATGGCGAAATCGCCGCCGCCCTGCATGGCACCAAATAGTTGCATCAGCCGCGACTGGGCTTTTGCGCCGTCCGGATTGGATTTATCCAGCACGGTTTCAAACAGTTTTTCCGGCAGCAGTTTGGCATCTTCGCTAAACATGCAGAACACGCACTGGATCAGGAAATGCGCGGTTTGCTGCGGCGTGCGCCCCTGGGCGTTGAGGCGTTCGGCCAGCTTGCCCATGCGCGTGGCGGCTTCTTCAGTAACGGCGTAGGTGCTGTGTTTGGGTTTGAAGTTTTCCGGCGCATCAAACAGCCAGCGCAGTTTTTGCAGGTTGTGCGGCTGGCCGATGTCTTCCAGCAGAATGCTGTGGATTTCGCTGGGCGTGCCGGTGAAATGGGTGTGGATTTCGATGCGGCGGCGGTCAGAAACAATTAGCAGCGGCGGGTTGTCCAGCACCAGCGCATAGCCCATCAATTGCTTGAGCGCGGCGGTTAAATCGCCACCGGGTTTTTTGTATTCCCAGGCAAAGCAGCCGCGTTTCCACACATCCGCCCAGCCGTTTGTTCTGCTCCAGCCTTGGCTGGCGCTGCTTTTTTTAATCAGCCCGCGCTCGTACTGGTATTCGCCTTCGATGCGCGGCGGTTCTACGCCTAATAAAGCGCAGAGGTCTTCAAAATGCGCTTGCGCCCCGGCGCGTTCGGTTAGCGCGTTGTCTTGCCATTTGGCGATAAAGGCTAGCGGAGTCATCAATGCACAACGTCGCCCCGATGGCGTTTCCACAGGCCGGTCATCAGGGTAATGATGAACAGGCCAAATATCACCATGATGGTGTGGATGTGCCAGTCGGCGCGCAGCATCATGGCGTAAGCGCCGGTTAGCAACAGGATGGAGATGTTTTCGTTGAAGTTTTGTTGTGCGATGGAGTGGCCTGCACCCATCAGCAAATGGCCGCGATGTTGCAGCAGGGCGTTAAGCGGCACGATAAAGAAACCGGACAGCACGCCCAGCAGGGTCAGGATGGCGGCGGCGATCCAGAAGTCGTGTACCACCACCAGCAATATGGGCAGAAAGCCCAGCGCGATACCGGCGGGCAATACCCGCACGGATTTTTTCAGCGGAATCAGCCAGCCCGCCAACACCGAGCCGATGGCGATGCCGAGCGCGACCAGGCCGGTTAGCTGGGTGGCTTGGTCAAGTTCAAAGTTAAGGTTGAGCGCGGCCCAGGCGATAATCATCAACCTTAAGGTAGCGCCCACGCCCCAAAATAACGTCGTGACGGCCAGCGAAATTTGTCCTAGTGGGTCTCTCCACAACAGCCAGAAACTGTGCCAGAAGTCGTACAGCACAAAGCCCGGTTTGCGGCTGGCCAGACGGTGGTCGATGGGCAGGCGCGGGATAAACAGGTTGACCAGCGCGGCCAGCAAATACAGCACGGCGGTAATGCCGATGGCAAACATGGGCGGCGCGGTGTCGGCGTGGATATTTAAGCTGTCCAGCCCGGCGCGCGCCAGCTCGGGATTGATGAGTGCGCCGCCGATGACCGCGCCCAGCACGATGGCGGCGACGGTCGCGCCTTCCATCCAGGCGTTGGCGATAACGAGTTTTTCGGGCGGTAAAATTTCGGTGAGGATGCCGTATTTGGCGGGCGAGTAGGTGGCCGCGCCGATGCCAACAATGGAATAGGCGGCCAGCGCTGGCAGCCCCAGCAACATGGCGAGACAGCCGACAAACTTGATGGCGTTGCCGATAAACAGCACGCGACCCTTGGGCAGCGCATCGGCAAACGGCCCGACAAAGGGCGCAAGCACGATGTAAGCAATGACAAATACGCTGGCCAGCAGCGGTTGATGCCAGTCGGGCGAACCATAAAACATCAGCAGGCCGATGGCGGCAAACAGCAAGGCGTTGTCGGCCAGGGCAGATAAAAACTGTGCGACGAGAACGGTGTAGAAAGTTCGGTTCAAAGGGCGGTCTGACTTGGTTTTTGGAGGGGCGTTATGAGAGGTATTGGCCTGATTTTACTGGTGTTTTAGCGCTGCTTATGGTTAAATAAAAAACTTTTCTAGCACGTTCTTAGCAAGTTTTTTAAAGGGTTTAACAGCATGGCGGACCGCCGACTTCAAGTATTTTACACCGTTGCCAAGCAGCTCAGTTTTACAAAAGCCGCCGAGAGCCTTTACATGACGCAACCTGCGGTCACGTTTCAGGTCAAGCAGCTTGAGGAGCATTTCAACACCCGATTGTTCGAGCGCAGCCACGGGCGGATTTCGCTGACGCCAGCCGGTCATCTGGTGATGGGCTACGCCGAGCGCATTCTCGCCATGTCGCAAGAAATGGAAGCGCGTGTAGCCGAGCTGACCGGGCAGGTGTCGGGGCCGCTGATGATCGGCGCTTCCACCACCATTGCCGAATACCAGTTGCCCAGCATACTGGGTAAGTTCAAGGCCAAATATCCCGAAGTGGCGGCACGGCTGATGGTGGCCAATTCGGAAACCATCGAGAACAAAGTGGCTGACCACAGCCTGGATGTGGGGCTGATCGAATCCAAGCCACATCATCCCACCTTGAAAGTCCACGCCTGTTGCGACGATGAGCTGGTGATGATTTGTTCGCCCGAGAGCAAGCTGGCGAAAAAAACTTCCATCACCTTCAAAGAACTGGCGTTGCAGCCGTATGTTCAGCGCGAAGTAGGTTCTGGCACACGCGAGGTGATCGACAATTATTTTCGCGAACAGGGCATCAATCCGGATGATCTGGTCACCGAAATGGAGCTGGGTAGTCCCGAAGCCATCAAGGGTGCGGTGCAGGCGGGGCTGGGTATCGCGATTCTTTCCGCTGCCACCGTCAGCAAGGAAATCCGCCTGGGCGAGTTAGTGGCGATTCCGCTCGATCCGCCGCTGCGTCGCCCGTTATCTTTGGTGTATGCGCCGGACAAATTTCGCAGCAAATTGCTGGATGCGTTTATCGGCTTTGTCGAAGATCGTTTCAAGGAATGCGCAATCCCCGTGGCTCCGCAGAAAGCGGCGGATGCCAAAGCCGGGAAATGAGTTCTGACAGCAAAAAACTGCTGCGCCTGTTTCGGGATTTGTCTGCGCCGCGTCAGGCCGCGTTGCAAGAATACGCCGAGTTTCTGGCTGGTC
>JAYUCZ010000285.1:0-2820 GCA_043740065.1 Thiobacillaceae bacterium
AGGGTTTCGCCAGCCTGGATGTGCAGGTTGATGTCTTGCAACGCGGCTTGTTCCTTGCCTGGATAGGCCAGCGAGACGCTCTCGAAGCGGATGTCGCCGGAAAGCCGCTCGGCGGCGCGTGTGCCGTGGTCGGGTTCGGGGGTTTCGTCGAGGATGTCGAACACGACTTCTGCCGAAGCCAGGCCGCGCTGCAACAAATCGTTCAGGGCCGTCAGGCGTTTCAAGGGTGGAAACAGCAGCATCATGGCGATAAAAAACGACACAAAACTGCCCACGGTGGTCTGGTTGTTAATGGCCTGCTGCATGGCGTAGTAGAAAATAATCGCCAGCGGAATAGAGCCTAAAAGTTCCACGATCGGCGTGTTTGCGCCTTGCGCGATGACGCGCTTCATTTCCAGTCTGCGTGCGGCATTGGCGCGGTCGTGGAAGCGCTGGGTTTCATACGGCTGCGCGTCGAATATGCGCACCAGGCGGTGTGCGGACAGCGATTCGGTCAGCGATTCGGTCATTAGCCCGACGTTGGATTGCGCGTCGCGGGAAAGCTGGCGCAAGCGTTTGGCCACTTTTCGAATGGTCAATATGATGGGCGGAAAGGAAATAAAAATAATCAGCGTCAACTGCCAGTTGACCCACAACAAGTAAGCCATCAGCGCCACGATGGTGAGCAAGTCTTTGGTCAGCCCGGTCAGCAGGCTGGTGGTGGCGCGCATCACCTGGGTGACGTTGAACGCGACATGCGCGGTGAGTTGGCTGGTGCTGACGTTGTCGAAATAACTGACCGGCAAACTCAGCAGTTTTTTGTGCATGGCCTCGCGCAAATCTTGTACCAGGCGGGTGTCGATCCAGGAAATGGCATAGCTGGCGACAAAGCTGGTCAAGCCGCGCACCAGCAAAATAATCACGATGCCGACCGGCACCCAAACCAGCCAGTCGTGATTTTTTGCCACAAAACCCTCGTCCAGCATTTGCTTGAACAAGGCGGGGAGCAGGGGCTCCATGGCGGCCGTCACGGCATTGGCCAAGATGGCAAGCAACAGGATTTTCCAGTGCGGCCTGGCGTACTGGAGCAGGCGCAGGTAAAGCTGTTTGCTGCTGAGGTCGCCCTTGCGCCCGACGTTGCGTGCCGTGTGTTTGAGATGGGAGGCAGGCATTAGAGTAAGAACACCGTCGCCAATCCCAGGAAAATAAAGAAGCCCATGCTGTCGGTGGTGGCCGTGAGCAACACCGAAGAGCCCATGGCCGGATCGCGTTTGAAGCGTTGCATGGTGAGCGGGATGAACACGCCCGCCAGTGCCGCCACGATCAAGTTCAACATCATCGCCAGCGCCATCACCCCGCCCAGATAGATGTTGCTGTACAGCAGCCAGGCGAACAGGCCGACCACGGTTCCCCACACCACGCCATTGAGCGCCGCCACGCCAAGCTCTTTGACGATCAGGCGTTTGGCATTGGCGGCAGTAATTTGCCCGAGCGCCAGGCCGCGCACGATCAGCGTGGTGGTCTGGTTGCCGGAGTTGCCGCCGATGCCCGCGATGATGGGCATGAGCGCGGCTAGCGCCACGAGTTTTTCGATGCTGCCTTCAAACACGCCGATCACGCGCGAGGCGATAAACGCCGTTACCAGATTAACCGCCAGCCACGGCCAGCGGTTGCGCCCGGCTTTCCACACCGTGGAAAACAGGTCTTCCTCCTCTTTCAGGCCGGCCATCGACAGCATGTCGGCATCGGTCGATTCGCGGATGTAGTCCAGTACCGCATCCACCGTCAAGCGCCCGATCAGGCGATTTTGCGCATCGACTACCGGTGCCATCACCAGGTCGTAGCGCTCGAACGCCTGCGCGGCTTCGTGCGCATCGTCAGTCGGTTCAAAGCGCACAAAGTCTTCCACCATCACCGCCGCCACCGTGGCCTCCGGATCAGTGGTCAGCAGCCTTTTCAGCGGCAGCACGCCAATCAGCACATCGTCGCGCTCTACCACAAACAGCTTGTCGAGCTGATCGGGCAAATCGCCCAGACGGCGCAGATAGCGCAACGTGACTTCCAGCGTCACATCGGCGCGGATGGTCACCATGTCGTAATCCATCAACGCGCCAACCGATTCCTCCGAAAAGGACATCGCCGATTCCAGCCGCACGCGCTTTTGCGTATCCAGCATGGCCAGCAGTTCCTGGATCACGTCATGCGGCAAATCGTCCGCAATGTCGGCAATTTCGTCGCTGTCCAGCGTGCCCGCCGCCGCCAGCAGCTCGGCCTTGTCCATGCTGGCGATGAGCGACTCGCGCACCGAATCGGAAACTTCCAGCAGAATTTCGCCGTCGCGCTCGGCCTTGACCAACCCCCAAACCGTCAAGCGATCATCCAGCGGCAGCGCTTCGAGAATGTGCGCTACGTCGGCCGGATGCAGATCGTCGAGCTTTTTTTGCAGCGTGGCCTGGTTTTGCTTGTGGGCTAGCGATTCGACCATATCCTGGCGCGGCCCGCCCTGGCGATGCACCAGATTTTCCACCAGCTTTTGCCGGGCGAGCAGAGACTGCACCTGTTCCAGGTGCTCATCAAGACTATCGTGCTGGGCGAGGTCGAATTCTTCGGTCAAGGTTCAATTTCCCGGCAGGGTTCAATTTTCCGGAGAGTGGCGCGTGATGGAGTTTTTGCGATTTTACCGCGATTACTGGATTACTTAGAAAAGCACTGATTTATTCAGTGCTTTTCTAGCAAGCCACGAAGCGGCTTGCCGCTCAATGACGCAAGTCATTGAAAGCGCAAATCTTTGCGGACATGTGCCGCAAAGATTTTCTGCTGATTTTTCGCGTGAGCGAATAA
>JAYUCZ010000286.1:0-2787 GCA_043740065.1 Thiobacillaceae bacterium
TCGTTGTGCCTGAGAAAATCCAGCAGGTAATTGGCCTGACAGCCGGACGTACCAAGATGGATGTCGGAAATCCACAAGGTGCGGTAGTGGCGGATCGACCCCGGATTGGCCGGTGGCTCGTGTTCCTTATCCGCTTGCGGCTTGCCAGATATTGCCGCGCCACGCACGGTGTGCTGCCAGTTGTTTGGAGGCGGTGCTTTGAAACTGATCGTGTCTTGAATGGGGTGGCTGACCATGCGCGTATCTGGCCACGCGCACGTGACACCCGTGTGACATCAGAATGCAGTTATTCCATTTCCCTTGCGTTTGAAAATGGTCAACCGCAGTCCACTATTGATCCGGCCAGCTTTATCCGCGACTGTAGGTCGGCCTTTAGGCCGACTTGTCGGGCTGAAGCCCGACCTACATTCATGGTCAATTCGTGCCGCATCAATAGAATGCTAACCAATCAGGCTCGACCACCGCACGCAACACCACCTGCCGTTGCCCGGCGCGGACACGCCCCTGGAACCACCACACCCCGCCCTTCTTCACCGCCACATCGCCCACCTGTCCGGTCAGCAGCAGCGCCGCTACCTGCCCCAGCGTGGGTTGATGCCCGACGATCAGCACCGGATAGGCGGAATCCGGCCAGCCGGCGGCGGTCAGCACGTCTTCGGCGCTTGCCCCAGGACCCAGCGATGGTAGCCGGTCATATTTACGCCCCAGCGCCTTCGCGGTTTGCAGGGTGCGGGTGGCGGGACTGACCAGAATGCGGGTGTCCGGCGGCAGCCGCTGATTAAGCCAGTCGGCCATGCGCGCCGCCTGCTTGCGGCCCTTGTCGGTGAGTTCGCGGGTGAGGTCAGGGAGTAAGTCGTCCGCCTCGGCGTGTCGCCACAAAATGAGTTCCATTCGGCTTACCTCAAAAAATGTCTGATCCTGAATGCGTGCATCCCTTATTGTGCGACAGGCGGCAGAACGGAAGATGGCAGGTATGCACACCATCAAGCACCTGACCGATGCCCGCCGTGGCTGCGGGGCACTGCCATTCGAGCCTGGTGATACGGCACGAAATAACCGTGATCACGTCATTCCCGCGTAGGCGGGAATCTATCAGCCTGCTGCGACACAATCCGTGCATGGATTCCCGCCTACGCGGGAATGACGGTCTATTGAACCTGATGGACAATCTCGGATAAACCGAGACTGATCAATAAGGGCGGATCGATTTGAACTTACCAGTAAGGCTCCAATTCCATGAAATTTTTCAGCTGCCTGGCACTTTCGTCTGTCCCGCCATCCGCCTGTTTTGCCGCCAGCCAGCCGAGCGCAAATTGCTCCATCGGCTCCGCGTCCAACCGCGCCGCCGCCAGCAAACCGCACGCCACCTGCGCATCGTTGGCGCGCCCGAGGCTGTCCTGTGCGTTTCGCAGGGCAGTCAGATAGCGATCCTGCTGTCGCCCGGCAAACAGCGTCTGGAAAAACTCGACGGCGTAGCGCTGGCGCTTGATGGCGATGCGCAGAGCGTGGCGCTCCGCCGCTTGCAGTTGCCCGAATGCGCGCGCCCCGCGAACGATGGGTCTATGCCCCTTGCGCAGTGCGCGGCGCGCCCATTCGCCCAGCGGCGACAACTGGGCGAAGCGCTGCGCTTCGGGTGCGTCACGCCAGCCGCGCTGCAGCAGCCAACGCTGCAACGCCAGCAACCATGCGCCCGGATGTGCCTGCACCAGCGCTGCCTGCATCGCCGTGCGCACCCCGGCGCGATGCGCCTCCAGCACGGCGAAGCCATGCTGCCAGGCATCGGCATCGGCGTAATGCGGGGCAATCACCGGTAGGGTTTCCGCGCACAGCACATCCCAGTCGCGCGCCGGGCCGAGCGCGGCAGCCAGCGTGCGCAGGCCATCCATCAGTTCGTCCGGCAGCACACATGCCCGGCGAACCAGCCACAGCGCCGCACGCAGACGCCGCAACGCCACCCGCGCCTGGTGCACATATTCGATATCGGTGGCGGTTTGTACTCCGGGCAGATTGGCCTGAAACTGCGCCAGGCACGCTTGCACCATCGCAGCGAAGCCATCTTCCACGCGCATGCCGCCATCTGGCGCCAGCGGCGCGGACTTGACCGGCTCGGCATCTTGCCCGTGCGCCAGGCGCACCCCACGCTCGGCCTTGCTGACATCCAGCGGCACACAGTCGAGCCGCCGCGCCCAGCCCTGCGCCAACGCGAATAACGCATCCGGTCGGCCGGCCTTGAGTTCGAGCTCGATTTCGCAAATCGGCTGACGGCGGTCGGCTTTAATACCCCCGCTGGAGCCACAAGTGCCCTTCAGGGTACGCACCTCGCCTACGTCCAGCGCAACCTCAATTTTTGCGCCGCCTCTGCCACCGATCAGCCAGCTTGTGCGGCTAAAGACGGTTTCGAACACCGGCACCAGTTGCCCGCGCAGCGCTTCGGGTACCAGCGCCTGCGCGGCGGCAGGAAAACGCTTCCAGTCCGGCATGCCGCGACTGACCGCCATTTCGTATTCGACGCGTTGCGATAGACCGCCGCGCCGTTCGCCCTCGGTTTTGATTGTTTGCAGCCAGCGCCGCCCGGCGCGTCGCACCCTGAGCGCGATGCCCTGTGCGCTCAGGGCAAAATCCGGCGTATCGAAATAGCGGGTGCGCAGTGTTTGCTGTACGGGCGCACCGCGCCGCCGTGCCATCAGCCCGAGAAAAACTGCGACCTGCTGCGGCGGCAAAGCCAGCTTTAGTTCGATTTCAAGCGGATGTGAAGTGGTCGTGATTTCTGTCATGTCAGGCTCGGAG
>JAYUCZ010000287.1:0-6610 GCA_043740065.1 Thiobacillaceae bacterium
AGCGACCTCGGTTAGCGCGGAAACAACCGATATTCTTCTCGAAGCCGCCTGGTTCAGTCCGGATGCCATTGCCGGGCGTGCGCGCCGCCTTGGATTATCGACGGATTCATCACATCGCTTTGAACGTGGCGTGGATTACGCCAACACCTTGATGGCCATGGAGCGTGCCACCAAGCTGATGCTGGAGATTTGCGGCGGTCAGCCTGGCGCGGTGGTTGTGACAGAAAAGAAAGCCAGCCTGCCCAAGCGCGAAGCGATCCGCCTGCGCCCTGCGCGTGTCGTCCGGGTGCTGGGGGTAGAGATCGCACCAGCGGCCATGCGGACTCACTTGCAAAGGCTTGGGCTCGCAATAAAAGAAGATGATGCCGATGCTTGGCTGGTTACGCCGCCCAGCTATCGTTTTGATCTTGCCATTGAAGAAGACCTGATCGAAGAAATCGCCCGCCTGCACGGTTATGACCGGATCGAAGCCTGCGCGCCACGCGCCGCAGCAAGCATGTTGCCGCAAGATGAAACCCGGCATGCTTATGCCGAATTGCAACGTTACCTGATTGGGCGTGATTATCAGGAAGTCATTACCTACAGTTTTGTTGACCCCGATTGGGAAACGCAATTTTCAAGCGGGACACAGCCCCTGTTGCTGCAAAATCCCATCGCCAGCCAGATGGCGGCGATGCGCACGACACTTTGGGGCGGCATGACTGCGGTGTTGTCGCACAATCTTAATCGGCAGCAGCCACGGGTACGTCTGTTCGAGCAGGGGCGGATTTATCTGTCAGAGCAAAGCGGTACGGGGCAAGGTGGTACTGGGCGGGGTAGCATAGGGGTGGGCAACCTGCGTCAGCCCATGATGCTGGCCGGACTTTGCCACGGTTCAGCGTTCAGCGAGCAATGGGGCACGACCTCGCGCATGGTGGATTTTTACGATGTCAAAGGCGATCTTTCAATGCTGCCTGGTGTCGCCCTGAGTTTTGCAGCCGCGCTCCATCCCGCATTGCATCCAGGACAATGCGCACGTATTTTGCTCAATGGCGAACCCGTGGGTTGGTTGGGCACGCTGCATCACAAACTGGTGCAGCATTTTGATTTGCAAACCCCTCCGGTCATGTTTGAGCTTGATCTGGACAAGCTGGGTCAGAAGAACCTGCCACGTCATCGTGCGGTTCCGCGCTTCCCTTCCGTGCGGCGTGATCTTGCGTTTGTGCTGGATCAAAACATACCGGCAGAGCGTTTGCTTGCCACCATGCGCACCGCCAGCAGCGCGTTTGTGCGCGAGCTGGAAATATTCGATCTATACCAGGGGCAAGGCATCCCGGATGGGCAAAAAAGCCTTGCGTTCCGGATAGTTATGCAAGATACTCAACGCACGCTCACAGAGTCTGAAATCGAAGAAGCGGTGAAAACAATCGCCGACGCAGTTATCGTAGAGCATGGCGCAAAACTCCGTTCCAGCTAAAAAATTGCCACAAAAAAATGACCACACTGACCAAAGCTGAACTGGCCGACATGCTTTTTGAAAGAGTCGGACTCAACAAGCGCGAAGCCAAAGATATGGTGGAATCCTTTTTTGAGGAAATCCGCAACTCACTACAAGCTGGCGACACCGTGAAACTTTCCGGTTTTGGTAACTTTCAGTGTCGGGAAAAACCCCAGCGTCCAGGCAGAAACCCTAAAACCGGCGAAGAAATGCCCATCTCGGCGCGTCGCGTGGTGACATTCCACGCCAGTCAGAAACTCAAAGCCATGGTGGAAGACGCCGAGTTGGCAGGCATGGAGCCAGATGTTGGAAGCCGCGCTGACGAGTGAACTGCCGTCAATTCCGGCCAAGCGCTATTTCACGATAGGCGAAGTGGCCGAGTTGTGTGCGGTCAAACCCCATGTTCTGCGCTATTGGGAACAGGAGTTTGCACAGCTCAAGCCGGTTAAACGCCGGGGCAACCGCCGCTATTATCAACATCACGAAGTGCTGCTGATCCGGCGCATTCGCCAGTTGCTTTACCAAGAAGGCTTTACCATCAGCGGCGCACGCAACAAACTTGAAATGTCCGACGATGCAAAATTAGCGTCCGGCGGCGACAAGAAAGAGCCCGCACCCACCAGCATGTCAACTTTGCGCGAAGAGTTGATTGCAATCCGCGATTTGTTGGGCAGATAGTGTTTCTTCTGCGAAAAATTCGGCTATAATCTCGCGCTTCGTCGGAGCGTGGCGCAGCCTGGTAGCGCACTTGCATGGGGTGCAAGGGGTCGGAAGTTCGAATCTTCTCGCTCCGACCAAATTTTTTCCTTACCAGCAATTCCTGCGGGTAAATTTTCAGAATCTGAACTGGAATTGATGCAAGTCAAACCTTCTCACCCGTTGTAAAATGAGCCGCAATGTATTGCGGCTTTTTTATTTCCCCCATCTCCCGCGACAATCATTTATAAAACATGCGGATACTCCTCAGTAACGACGACGGTTATTTTTCTCCGGGATTAGCGGCACTGGAACAGGCGCTGGCAGCGCTTGCTGAAGTGACGGTGGTTGCGCCGGAGCGTGATCGTAGCGGTGCCAGCAATTCGCTGACGCTAGATCGTCCACTAATGTTGCGCCAGGCATCTTCCGGATATTACTTCGTCAACGGTACGCCAACAGACTGCGTACATCTTGCGGTGACGGGCATGTTGGAATACCTGCCTGACATGGTCATTTCAGGCATCAATCACGGTGCCAATATGGGCGATGACACGGTTTATTCCGGCACGGTTGCCGCCGCGACGGAAGGCTTTTTGCTGGGCATCCCCGCCATTGCCGTATCGCTGTCCAGTTTCGATGCGGGTAACTTTGCCACCGGAAACTTTGACACCGCTGCGCGTGTGGTGGTGGACATGGTCAAACGCTATCAGACCCAGCCGTGGCGCGAGGCTGCGCTGCTTAACGTCAATGTTCCGGATTTGCCCTGGGATGCGTTACAAGGCATGGCGGTGACGCGTTTGGGCAAGCGCCACAAAGCCGAGCCAGTATTGAAATCAGTCAATCCACGCGGGCAGACCGTCTATTGGGTGGGTGCTGCTGGAGCGGCGCAAGACGCAGGTGAAGGCACGGATTTTCATGCGGTGGCAAACCGTCGCGTGTCCGTTACGCCGTTGCAGATTGATCTGACCCGTTACGCCCAGCTTGATACGGTCAGAGAGTGGCTGTCATGATTAAGAAGCGCCCTTTATTGTGACCAATAACTCACGTGCCGGTATCGGCATGACCTCTGCCCGCACGCGTGGCCGGATGATCGAACGCCTGCGTGAGCAGGGCATAACCGATACGCTGGTTCTGGCTGCGATGGGTGCGGTGCCGCGCCATCTGTTTATTGATGAAGCATTGCAAAGCCGTGCCTATGAAGACACCGCATTGCCCATCGGCTTTGGTCAGACTATTTCCAGCCCTTATATTGTTGGCCGCATGACCGAACTGGCGCGTTGTGGTTGTGAAGCTGGTCGTGAAGCAGACCGCGACCTGGGGCGCGTGCTGGAGGTGGGCACCGGGTGCGGGTATCAGGCTGCCGTTTTAGCTCAGGTGGCACGCGAAGTCGTCAGCATCGAACGCATTGCCACGCTAGTCGGTAAAACCCGCAAGCGTCTGCGCGATTTGCGCCTTAACAACATCAAGCTCAAGCATGGAGACGGCATGCAGGGTTATGCCGAGGGCGCTCCCTACGATGCCATCGTGGTTGCGGCTGCGTTTGGTTCTGTGCCGACTGCACTTAAAGCGCAGCTGGCCGATGGTGGGCGGCTGATTATGCCGTTGGGAGATGAATCCCAGATACTGCTGCTTGTCACCCGCGTGGGTGAGCAATTCCTCGAAGAAAAACTGGAAGCGGTCAAATTTGTTCCGTTGCTGCCGGGTGTCGTGTGAGACTGGCCGGGTTTGCATCAGGACTGTTGCTGCTGGCAGGTTGTGAGAGCATAGGGTTTGCACCCATTTTGGACAATGCCCGTCCCGATAAACCAGCAGTAGAGAAAGCCAGACAACAGACATCGGACAGGGCTTCTACGCCGTCAACAGTTCAGACCCAACAAAGTGGGCAGCACGAAGTGCAGAAGGGCGACACGCTGTTTGCGATCGCCTTCCAGAATGGTCTTGATTACCGTGATCTTGCATTCTGGAACAACCTGCCTGCACCAGATGTCATCAAGATTGGTCAGGTCTTGCGCTTGACCCCGCCGGACGACAAGCTGGCTCGCGCACGCGGGGTGGAAACATTGCCCCTGCGAGAAACGGCTTTGGCCAGCCCCAAGCCCCTCAAGGAAGCGCCGTTGTTTAGCGAACCCAAAGCACAACGGCTTCCATACAGCGAGGCCAATTGGGCAATGCTGACAGGGATATCATCTGCTGCCGTCGCCAGCAAGCCAGTTGCACAGACTATCGACAATGCTGCCGCATTAGCTGCGACTGCGGCTGTGGATGCGAACCTGAAAATACCAGCAACCGCCAGCGTACCGTCCCTCCTTTCTGTCGCAGACAATGACGATTGGCGCTGGCCGACAGAAGGTGTTTTGCTGGGCGGGTTTGGTGAAGGCGGAGGCAAAGGCATCAATATCGCGGGTACGCGATTGGCCGCTATTGTTGCAGCAGCGCCAGGCAAGGTTGTGTATAGTGGCGCAGGACTTCGCGGCTATGGAAAAATGCTCATCGTTAAACACCCGGATGAATATTTGACTGCTTATGCCCACAACCAGAACTTGCTGGTCAAAGAAGGCGACTGGGTAAAGGGCGGGCAAAAAATAGCCGAGATGGGTGATACTGATAGCGAGCGCGTCAAACTGCATTTTGAGATACGCCAGTTTGGAAAACCGATAGACCCACTGAGTTTGCTTCCGGAGCGTAAATGAACCATCAAAGCAGATCCACCGACGACCAGAACGACATGGAGGCGGCGGCGCTAGAAGAAACGGAAGCACATGAGTCGGCACATGAGCAGGCCAGTGCGCGGGCATCAGAAGAACCGGAAATCAGCTTTGACATCACGCAGATTTACCTGAATGGCATTGGTCGTTGCAAGCTGTTAACGGCATCAGAAGAAGTCGCTCTGGCACGCCGTACCCGCGACGGGGATTTCGAAGCGCGCCAAACCATGATCGAGCGCAACCTCCGCCTGGTGGTAAATATTGCCAAGCACTACGCCAACCGCGGACTGACATTGCTGGATCTGGTGGAAGAAGGCAATCTTGGCCTGATTCACGCACTGGAAAAATTCGATCCCGAGCGCGGCTTTCGTTTTTCGACCTATGCCACCTGGTGGATACGTCAGAACATCGAACGCGCCATCATGAACCAGTCACGCACTATTCGCTTGCCGGTGCATGTCATCAAGGAACTCAACGTCTTCCTGCGCGCCCAGCGTCACCTGGAAACCCACGGTGTAGTGGATTACGGCCCGGAAGACATCGCCAGCCTGACCGGGCATAGTGTTGAAGAAGTCCGGCGCGTGCTGGCATTGAACGAACGCGTTGCCTCACTGGATGCGCCGCTGGATATTGACCCCAGCCTTTCGCTGGGCGAAGCGATTGCTGATGAACACAGCCAACGCCCCGAAGACATGTTGCAGCATGCAGAAGTAGAAGTGCTTGTGCATGAATGGCTGGCGCAACTGAACGACAAGCAACGCTGGGTCATCGAACGTCGCTTCGGGCTGAACAATAACGATATTGCCACCCTAGAAGACCTGGCCACCGACCTCAAAGTCACGCGCGAGCGCGTACGTCAAATCCAGATGGAAGCATTGCGCGTGCTGCGCCAAATGCTGCGGCGCAAAGGCATCACCAAAGACGAGCTTTTTTAATGCTGGATTGGGGACGCATCCAAACCGTCTTTCTCGACATGGACGGCACCCTGCTGGACTTGCACTACGACAACCACTTCTGGCGCGAGCACGTACCCATGCGCTACGCCGAAATACATGGCCTGACACACGCACAGGCCAAGGCCGAACTGGCTGAAAGATACAGCGACAAAGCCGGCACACTGGACTGGTACTGCGTCGATTTCTGGAGCCGCGAACTGGGCATGAACATTGCCGAGCTTAAGGAAGAAGTCGCCCACCTCGTCGCCATCCACCCCGACGTACCGGAATTCCTCAACGCCGCCCGGCTATCCGGTCGCCGCGTCGTCATGGTCACCAACGCCCACCGCAAAAGTCTCGACCTGAAAATGCGCAAAACCGGGCTGGAATCCTATTTCGATGCCCTGCACACCTCGCACGACATCGGCCTGCCCAAGGAAACCCCCGCCTTCTGGATCGGCCTGCAAGCGCGTGAACCGTTTAACCCGGACGCGACATTACTGGTGGACGACAGCCTGCCCGTACTGCGTAGCGCCCAAGCCTACGGCATCGCCCACCTGCTGGCGGTGCGGTTTCCGGACACAAAACAGCCGGAAAAAGACCCGGAAGAATTTCCAGCTATTCATACCTTTGCGGATGTGATGGGTGGGTTGTAGGTTGTTGATTTGGCGGGCGTCATCCACAAATTCGATGGTAGACCCTGAGGTTTCCCCACGAATCACGCCGCCACCGCGCGATTGATTGCGGCGCTGACCTGACTTCGCAGCACATGCCAATCTGGCCGAGGGATTGTAAGT
>JAYUCZ010000288.1:0-2769 GCA_043740065.1 Thiobacillaceae bacterium
CACCACAACAATAATCAACAAGGACGTGCCACCAAAATAAAACGGCACATTCCATTTCAAAATCATGAACTCGGGCAGTAAGCACACCAGCGTGATGTAGATTGCGCCCACCAGCGTCAGTCGCGTCAATACTTTGTCGATATAACGCGCGGTCTGATCACCAGGGCGAATACCGGGCACAAATGCGCCACTTTTCTTCAGGTTGTCTGCCGTTTCCTTGGGGTTAAACACCAAGGCGGTATAAAAAAAGCAGAAAAACAAAATCGCCAAGGCGTACAGCAATACATACACAGGTTGCCCCGGCGACAAGGTGGAGCCGATATCCTTCAACCAGCCCATATTCGGATTACTGCCAAACCAGCCCGCTAGCGTGGCAGGAAACAGAATAATACTCGATGCAAAAATCGGCGGAATCACACCGGCCATATTCAGCTTCAATGGCAAATGCGAACTTTGTCCACCGACCACCATCTTGCCAACCTGGCGCTTGGCGTAATTCACCAGAATCTTGCGTTGGCCGCGTTCAACAAATACTACCAACGCAGTGACCAGAATCACGCCTACAAACAACAGCAGCACCAGCGGAATCGAGAATGCACCGGTGCGCGTCAATTCCAGCGTGCCGCCAATCGCATGCGGCAAACCCGCGGCAATACCGGCGAAGATAATGATCGAAATACCATTACCCAAACCACGTTCAGTAATCTGTTCGCCCAGCCACATCAAAAACATCGTGCCAGCGGTCAGCGTCATCACCGAAATCAGCCGGAACTGCAAACCCGCTTCGAGCACCAGCCCGGCTTGCGACTCCAGCGCAATTGAAATACCCAGCGCCTGGAATATCGCCAAAAACAAAGTGCCATATCGCGTGTATTGCGTAATCTTGCGCCGTCCCGATTCGCCTTCTTTCTTCAGCGCTTCCAATGTCGGCGATACAGTTGACAGCAACTGCACAATAATCGACGCCGAAATATAGGGCATGATGCCTAGCGCAAATACGCTGAATCGCGACAGCGCGCCACCCGAAAACATATTGAACATGCCCAGGATGCCGTGTTGCTGGGTTTTGAACATTTCTTCCAGCACCAAGGGGTCGATACCCGGTACCGGAATAAAGGTTCCAATTCGATAGACAATCAGCGCGCCCAGCAGAAACCACAGCCGACGTTTCAAATCGTCGTACTTGCCTGCGCTGGGCTTGGGCAATGCCATATGATCCTTACTCAGCGATGCTGCCGCCGGCAGCCTCGATAGCAGTACGTGCGCCTTTGGTCACAGCGATGCCACGCAACTTCACGGCTTTGCCAATTTCGCCGGCCAGAAATACTTTGGCTGTTTTGGCGGCGGCTGGAACAATGCCGGCTTGCTTCAACACAAGCAGATCGATCTCATCGATGCCTAGCGCGTCGAGCTCGTACAAACGCACCTGCGCGATATCGGTTTTGGTCAGCGACACAAAACCGCGCTTCGGCAGGCGACGATGCATCGGCATTTGGCCGCCCTCGAAACCCACTTTGTGATAACCGCCTTTGCGCGACTTTTGCCCTTTGTGACCGCGACCGGCTGTTTTGCCTAGACCCGAACCGATGCCGCGACCGACGCGACGCTTGGGTTTTTTGGCGCCATCAGCAGGCTTGATTGTGTTCAGTTCCATTATTTAACCCTCGCTTTTCACGAGATACGCCACACGGGTAATCATGCCGCGATTGGAAGGCGTGTCGATGACTTCCACCGTGTGGTGTATCCGACGCAACCCCAATCCCCGCACGCAGGCGCGGTGCGCGGCTTTGGTGCCGATCAGGCTTTTAATCTGCGTAACTTTGATTATTTTGTTTGCACTCATGATTTAGCCCTGAATTTCTTCCACCGTTTTGCCGCGCTTGGCGGCAATCTCGGACGGCGCCGACATCCGCTGCAAACCATCGATCGTGGCGCGCACGACGTTGTAGGGATTGGTCGAGCCCAGGCATTTCGCCAGCACGTTCTGCACGCCCATCACCTCAAACACTGCACGCATCGCGCCACCGGCAATAATCCCGGTACCCTCAGAAGCGGGCTGGATCAGCACGCGTGATGCGCCATGCTGGCCGATCACGGTGTGATGGAACGTGCCATTTTTCATGTTCACTTTAATCAGATTGCGGCGACCTTCTTCCATCGCTTTTTGCACGGCAACCGGCACTTCGCGGGACTTGCCCTTGCCCATGCCGATGCCGCCGTCGCCATCACCAACCACAGTGAGCGCAGCAAAACTCATGATCCGGCCGCCCTTCACCACTTTGGTGACACGGTTGACCGAAATCATTTTCTCGCGCATTCCGTCGCCGCGATCTTCGTCTTTTCCAGGTGCTGTACGGGCCATCTAAATTCGCCTCGTTAAAAAACCAAACCGTTTTCGCGTGCCGCTTCAGCCAGGGCCTTGATACGGCCATGAAAACTGAAACCGGAACGATCGAAAGCTATTTTTTCGATACCCAGGCCACGGGCTTTTTCAGCCAGGCGCTTACCGACTACACTGGCCGCATTGACGTTGCCGCCATTGCTCAGTTCGCTACGCAGGTCTTTGTCATTCGACGAGGCGCTGGCCAAGACCGTGCCGCCGTCTGCAGAAATCAACTGGGCATAAATATGCGTATTGGTGCGATTCACCGCCAGCCGAATGGCCTTGACGGCGGCTATTTTGGCGCGGGTTTTACGCGACCGGCGCATCCGTGAGAGTTTGGTATTCATGCTCTGTCCTTAACCCTTATTTCTTCTTGGTTTCTTTCT
>JAYUCZ010000289.1:0-2766 GCA_043740065.1 Thiobacillaceae bacterium
CGAGGCGTGGTTAAGGCGGTCGGCGAACACTTCGCCATGCCGCCCGAGCAGCGCAGTGACCACGCCAAGATTGGCCATGTAGCCGGTGGAAAACAGTAGCGCCGCAGGTTTGTGTACAAACTGCGCGAAGGCTCGCTCAAATTCCTGATGCAAGCGATGGTGTCCTGTGACCAGATGCGAAGCGCCTGCGCCCACGCCGCATTCCCCCAGCGCCGCCTGCACGGCGGCAATCAGGGCAGGGTCATTCGCCAGACCCAGATAATCATTACTGCAAAAGGAAACCACTTCGCGGCCATTGACGCGGATGTGTGCGCCCTGAGGCGACTCAAGCAACAACCGGCTACGCAGGAGATCGTCGGCCTTGAGTTGCGCCAGCCCCTGTTCTAGCCGGGTCAGCGCAGCAAAACCACTCATGCGGCGATTAGTCCCAGCTTCGCAAACAACGCTTGGTCGCGTTGCCATTCCGGGTTGCCGGTAGTGAGTAATTTATCGCCATAAAAAATGGAATTTGCCCCGGCCATAAAGCACAATGCCTGCATGGCATCGCTCATTTGCTGGCGACCAGCAGACAAACGCACATAGGATTTCGGCATAAGAATGCGCGCCACCGCGATGGTGCGCACAAACTCGATCGGATCGAGCGCATCCGTGCCGTAGAGCGGCGTGCCTTCGACTTGCACCAGCAGGTTGATCGGCACGGATTCTGGCGGCGGGTCGAGGCTGGCGAGCTGGGCCAGCAACCCGGCACGCTGGGTGCGCGACTCGCCCATACCGACAATGCCGCCCGCACAGACGTTGATGCCCGCACCGCGCACTTTGTTCAGCGTATCCAGACGATCTTCAAAATCGCGGGTGGAAACAATCTCGCCGTAAAACTCCGGCGCGGTGTCCAGATTGTGGTTGTAGTAATCGAGGCCAGCCTGCTTGAGCTGATCGGCCTGACCCTCACGCAGCATACCCAACGTGCAGCAGGTTTCCAGCCCCAGCGCCTTGACTCCCCGCACCATGTTTAACACCGGATCGAGGTCTTTTTGCTTGGGGCCGCGCCAGGCCGCGCCCATGCAAAAGCGCGTTGCGCCCGCCTCTTTGGCGGCACGCGCTGCCACCAGCACGGTGTCAACATCCAGCATCGGCTCGTCCGCCACCGCATCGGGATGACGGCGCGACTGCGGACAATAGCCGCAATCCTCCGGACAGCCGCCGGTCTTGATCGACAACAGTGTGGACAACTGCACCTTGTTCGGCTCAAAGTTTACGCGGTGCACGGTCTGCGCTTCAAACATCAGATCATTGAACGGCTTGGCGAACAACGCCTCGACCGTCATCACCGGCACGACAGTTTCCGCCGGTTGATGCACGTGGATGGATGAACAGTTGCAACTACTCATGTTGTTTTACTCATTGATGGCGACCTCGACAGTCATATCTTTCCAGTCTTCCTTTGCCGCCTTCCAAATACCAACCAGACCAGCCGGCACCACGATTAAAAACACCAGCGCCCAAACCGCCACCAGCCCATTCCAGCCCCCCAGCAGGCCGTAAATGGGCTGACCGATGACGACCATCGCGCCAGTTGCGCCATAAAAACGATAGCCCGCCCAGCGGTGATATTCCCGCACGAGCGAATTGGGATGGTGGGCGATGCTGGCATAAACAAAAATCGACGCGCCCAGCCAAAGCATCAACGGCGGAAACGACAGCACAAAAGGCAAAAAGCCGATTTTGTGACTGGCAAACAATTTGCCCAGCATCAGGGCACTTATCCCAGCACTAATAGCAAAAACACTGGCGATATTGAATATTTGCGCGGAAAATCTGCACGACTTGCCGCTTACCACGCGTTTGGTTTTCATCCGTGACATTATCCTCGGACGCGCTCGCCGCTGTCAAAGACAAAGGGTACAAAACTGAACATCCGATCAGTTAATGAGCAAATATTTCCGCTTCACTGCCTGCTGTGCGGCGGCAGCGGCGGCGCGCTTTGCCCGGCCTGCAAACAGGATTTGCCCTGGCTACCGGCTGCACATTGCCCGGTTTGCGCCCTGCCCACACCCAACGGCGCAATATGCGGCCACTGCCTGAAGGCACCGCCCGCCTTTACCCACACCCAAGCCTTGTTTGCTTACGCTTTCCCAGCCGATCGACTTATTCAGCACCTAAAATACCAGGAAAAACTGACTGTCGCACCGCTTCTGGGTGGCTTGCTGGCCACGCACTGGCAAGGCCATCTGCCGGACGTGTGGCTGCCCATGCCGCTGCACAACAATCGGCTCAGGGAACGCGGCTTTAATCAAGCGGTAGAAATTGCCCGCACGCTCGCCGCCGCAACCGCAGTCCCCATGCACCCCGACTGGGCAAGCCGCATCCGCGACACACCCTCCCAGGCCGGACTCAAGCGCGATGCGCGGCGCAAAAACCTGCGCGGCGCGTTTGCCTGCAAACTGCAAGTCGCCGGGCTGCACATCGGTATTGTGGACGACGTGATGACCACGGGCAGCACACTTGACGCGCTGGCAGAAGCGCTTAAACAGGCGGGCGCAAAAGAAGTATCGTGCGCGGTGGTAGCGAGAGCCTGACGCGAGCCAATTAAGCAACCGCCAATACACCTAACCAATTGATTTAAAGCCAGTAAATAGATCACCATCCGGATTGTAAAAAAACCATTCTGAATGGCTATGTCACTGTTAACTGTTGAACCTGCCCCATTCCCAGCGCTGCGAGCAGGATATTGCGGGGCTGCGGGGCATTATTGCAGCGTTCGATCAG